>WHTT01000022.1 GCA_009377605.1 Luteitalea sp. | reverse complement strand
CGCCGTGCGGCAAGCCTTGGATGAGATCGGCTACAGCGGGTACATGACCACCGAGATCGAGGGAGGCGACAAGGCGTATCTGACGGACGTCGTGGGGCGCATCGATCGCTTCCTCGCAGGTAAGGCGCCGGTAGGATGAACCACGAAGAACCAACCACAAAGATATGAAGAATTAACCACGAATGACACGAAGCTCACGAAGCACCTAATCTTCATGGCTTGAACCCGTGATCGCAGTAGGCCCCGCGCCACGGACGCCTCGGCGAGGCGTCCCTACCTTCCACTAGCTCAGGCCAGTTATTGGAGAGCCTGACAGGTTGCGCGCGATCCAGAATGCGACGACCAGAAGGAGCAGCGCCCAGCCAACGACATTCTGCAACGGCAGCGCCTGCGGGGCTCGTCGTTCCGCCTGCGACGTCCACTGCAGCAGCGCGACGACCGGCGGTACGACGAAGAGCAACGGATTGAGCGCGAAAGCCGTGGTCAGGTGGCCGTGTAGAAGAGCGTGAAGAGCGCGCGTCGTGCCGCAGCCTGGGCACTCGAGGCCCGTGAGCGCGAAGAACGGACATTGTGGGTAGAACCACGTCGTGCGTGGATCGAAGAAGAACAGGACGATGGCCGCAGCCGCGACGAGCGACACTGCGAGCGGAATGATGTGTCTCTTGCCTACGGCGACGGAGATCTCAGTGAAATGCGTCTGCAAGGCTGCCTAGCGTGGCCATGCCACCAAGGAAGATGATCCAGAGAAATGCAAACGCCAGCAAGACGGTTCCAATGATTCCCAGGATCATGCCAATCTGGGCCAGGACCCGATTCGTATCCGGCACCGTACCCGCTTGAATGGCCTTGAGCTCGTCGTTGCCCAGGTACCAGGCCACCGGCCCGAGCGGGTAGCAACAGATCAGGCCAAGAACGCCGAGGACCAACGCAATGACCGCACGGTTCGAGCCTCCCCCTGTTGTGACACCCGCTTGTTCAGGGCCCGGCGGCGGCGGTGGAGGAGGGGGGGGAATCGTGGAGTCGCTCATATGCGCTGTCTCTCCTGCCGATCGGCCGGCGCATGTCGCCGAGCATGTCGGCGTGGACCTGTGAGATCCCGCGCAGTCTACACGAGGTCATTCACGCCGACAAGCTATCACTGCCAGACAATCCGTTGCCGCGCAGTCGCGCTGGCTGCTGCGCAGGCCTTCCGTGCTTCGGTGAAGACGGTAGCGCCGCGAGGTGTCTGGCCAGCCCTTCGAGGCTGGCGAGGTTGTGGACCGGTAGGAAGTCATCCACGTGGGGCAGCGCGGCGACCAGCCCGCGTGTGCGGGGAGCGAAGTCGCGCGTGCCAATGAGCGGGTTCAGCCACACCAGGCGCGAGCACGACCGGTGCAACCGCGCCACCTCTCGACGGACGAGCGCCGGGTCGCCACGATCCCACCCGTCACTGATAACGAGGACAGCGGCGCCGCGGCCCAGCACCCGGCGCGCCCAACGACGATTGAACGCACGAAGGCTGTCGCCAATCCGTGTGCCGCCCGCCCAGTCGACCACCTGCCGGCTCACCTCGGTAAGCGCCGCGTCGATGTCGCGCGTCCCAAACGTCCGCGTAATGCGCGTCAGACGCGTGCCGAACACGAAGGTCTCGACGCGTTGGCGTTGTCCATGCTGTGTGCCCCGCTGCGTAATGATGTGCAGAAATGTAAGCAGTAGGCGCGTGTAGCGCTCCATTGAACCGCTCACATCTGCAATCACCACGAGTGGCCGCGGCACGGCTGTTCGTTGGCGCCATCGCCGTGAGATCCACTCGCCGTCGTACCGAACCGCCGATGCGATCGTCCTGCGCCAATCAGGCTGCCGGCCACGCGACGCTGGACGATGACGACGGCTACGGCGGAGCTCGAGCCGCCAGCTGATTCGCTGCATCATCCGCGTGACTGCCGCCAGCTCGTCAGGGCACAGCTCGTCGAACCGCTTCCGTCGCAGTATCTCCTCTGCGCTGTAAGTCGACGCGCGGTCGACGACACGCCGCGGATCGGCGTCCGGCGACGGTTCTGGACGCGGCGATTGGCGCAGAACGAGACCCACTTGCGCGGCAGCCTGTGCGCTCGACCGCACATCCTCCGGCGACGGGCTCACCGCAGCCGATAGCGCGTCCGCGGCGTGAGTCCAGAAGCGTGCGAAGACACGCTCGAATGCGAGCACCTCCAGGCGATGAGAGACGAGCGTGCATCGCGCCACGTCGCGAAACGTCTCGCGATCGGCAATATCGATGTGACGCAGCGCCTGCACGAACCGGACGACTTGGGCCGTTGTCACGCGCAGCCCAGCTTCCCTGAGCTCGCGGGCGAATCGGAGAAGGTGCGCGATGAAAGGGCTCATGTGCCAGGGGGAAGGGATCAAGGGATCAAGGGATCAAGGGATCAAGGGATCAAGGAACAAAGGGCAAGGGGCCAGGGGCACGGGGGCAATGTGGTCAACGGCAACGGATCAAGATAGCGCCCTTCAACAGGTGCCCACCTTTACCCTAGATCCCTAGATCCCTAGATCCCTAGCCCCCTCCTGCGCCCGTGCGATGAGAGCGGGCAGTCGTTCACGCGTCCGCTCGAGATCCTCCTGGTCCTTGACCAGTGCACCGAGCGAGCGGTCGACCATCTGCATCTCCAAGCTGCTGCACTCGAGCGCCAACAGGGCCGCCGCCCAATCGAGCGTTTCCGCTAGACCGGGCGCCTTGGCAAGATCGATCTGGCGGAGCTCCTGCACGAGCGTGACGAGCTGCTGTGACAGTTGCTCGGAGACCCCTGTCACTTTGCGCCGCACAATCTGCAGCTCCTTGTCGAACGAGGGGTACGGAATCCAGTGATACAGGCAGCGCCGCTTGAGGGCGTCGTGGATCTCGCGCGTGCGGTTCGAGGTGACGATCACGAGCGGCGGATGCTCGGCGCGGAAGGTCCCGATCTCCGGGACGGTAATCTGCCAATCGGAGAGCAGCTCGAGGAGAAAGGCTTCGAACTCCTCGTCTGCACGATCGAGCTCGTCGATCAGGAGCACCGGCGCCCGCCCGTCCGGAGCCTCCAGCGCTTGCAGCAGCGGGCGTTTCAGCAAGAAGACCCGTCCGAAGATCTCTCGACGCACACGCCGCTCATCGCGTTCTCCGGATGCTTCGAGCAGCCGAATCTCCAGCATCTGCCGCGCGTAGTCCCAGTCGTAGACGGCCTGTGCGACGTCGATGCCTTCATAACACTGGAGTCGCACCAACCGGGTGTCGAGCACCTCGGCCAGCACGCGGGCGATCTCGGTCTTCCCGACGCCTGGCTCTCCTTCGACGAGCAGCGGACGCTCGAGGCGCCGCGCGAGAAAGATCGCCGTGGCGAGGCTCCGCTCGGCGATGTAGCCTTGGTCGTCGAGCCGGCGCTGCACGTCGTCGATCGTGGCCAGCGGGTTACCCACAGCCTCCACTTTCTACGAGAGCAGCATCAGCCCGAGGTGGTTCCGGTCTCGCGCCGCGTGTTGTGCACATAGTGTCTGACGTTCAGCTCCGGGCACGGCGGAGCGCGCGCTTCGCGAGCACGCCCGCGAGATGCGCGCGGTAGGGGGACGAAGCGGTATGGTCGCCCAGCAGGTCGTCTGGCGAGACGACATTCACGCAGGCGGCTTCGAGCGTTGCGTCATCGAGCGGCTGTCCCACCAGCGCCGCCTCGAGCTGGGAGAGCCGCGTCGGCTTGGGCGTCGCGCCGGTCAGCGCCACACGGGCTTCTTCACACACGCCCTTGCTCGTACGCACGACAGCCGCAACGCCGGCAATGGCGTAGCGCGACGCCGGGTGTGCGAATTTCTCGTAGGCCATGCCGAGACCCGGCTTACGCGCAGGCACGCGGATCTCCGTCAGCACCTCACCGGGCTGTACGACCGTTGCGAACATGTCCTCGACGAAGGCGGCGGCTTCGGCCGTCCGGCTCCCAGAGGCGCCCTCGATCGTGAGCGTGGCGTCCAGTGCCAGGACGCAGGCCGGAAAGTCTGCGCCCGGATCGGCGTGGGCGAGGCTGCCGCCAATCGTGCCGCGGTTGCGGACGAGCGGATCGCCAATCAGCGCCGCGGCCTCCGGCAGAATCGGACACGCCTGTGCCAACTCCGTCGAGTGCTCGATCTCCCGGTGCGTCGTCATGGCGCCAATCACCACCACATCTCCCTCACGACGAATGCCATGCAGCTCTGCGATCCGGCTCAGATCGACCAGCACCGGCGGCGTCGCCAGGCGAAGCTTCATGGCAGGCAGGAGCGAGTGTCCGCCGGCCAACAGCTTGGCGTCCGGATGCGCACCGAGCAAGGCGATGGCCTCCTGAACGCTGGCTGCCCGATAGTAGTTGAAAGCGCTTGGATACATTGTTGGACCATTCCTGCTGTGAGTCCTACGCCACGACCTTCTTGCCTGCCTGGATCGCCTGCCACACCTTCTCGGGTGTGAACGGCATGTCGAGATGCGTTACGCCAAACGGTGCGAGCGCGTCGATCACCGCATTGGCGACCGCCGCCGTGGAGGCGATCGTGCCGGTCTCGCCGATGCCCTTGACACCAAGCGGGTTGTGCGGCGACGGCGTCACCGTGTGATCAATCTCGAACGCCGGCAGATCGTCTGCGCGCGGCATGGCGTACTCGAGAAACGACCCTGCGATGAGCTGCCCTTGCTCATCGTACAGAGCGTGCTCGAGCAACGCTTGACCCGTGCCGTGCGCAATCCCACCGTGCACCTGGCCTTCGGCAATCATCGGATTGATCAGTGGCCCGCAGTCATCGATGGCCACGTACCGCTGCAGCGTGACGCGACCGGTCTCCGGATCGACGTCGACCACGGCAATGTGAGTGCCGAAGGGGAAGACGAAGTTCTTTGGATCGTAGAAATGCGTGGCCTCGAGCCCCGGCTCCATGCCCTCGGGCAAGTTGTGCGCGAGATGCGCCTGCAGCGAGACATCGAAGAAGCTCTTCGCACGCTCTGGTACGCCCTTGACGTGTAGTGTGCCGCCGGCGAGCTCCACGTCTTCGGCGTCAGCTTCGAGGAGGTGTGCTGCAATGTGCTTCGCCTTGTCCTTGATCTTGTCGAGCGCCATCTTGAGCGCGCTGGCACCTACGGCCGCGCTGCGGCTGCCATACGATCCCCAGCCGAACGGCACCTTGCCCGTATCCCCATGCACGATGACGATGTCCCCAATCGGAATCTGGAGCTCGTCTGCCACGATTTGGGCAAATGCGGTCTCATGTCCCTGGCCGTGACTATGGGCGCCGGTGAAGACCTCCACCTTACCGGTTGGCATCACCCGAACCAGCGCGCTCTCCCATTGACCCGCCTGAGCGCCGAGACTTCCAACCAGCGACGATGGCGCAAGGCCGCATGCCTCGAGATAGGTAGAAAACCCGATACCAAGGTAACGACCCTCCTTGCGCGCCGCCGCTTGTGCCGCACGCGTGCCCTTGTAATCGACCTTGGCGAGTGCTTTGTCGAGCGCCGGCTCGTAGTTGCCGCTGTCATAGTTGAGCGCTACGGGCGTTTGATACGGGAACGCGTCTGGGGGGATGAAGTTCTTGCGGCGCAACTCCATCGGATCCTGCCCCAGCTCCTGCGCCATACGGTCCATCATGCGTTCGAGCACGTAGGTGGCTTCGGGCCGTCCAGCGCCGCGCAGAGCGTCCACCGGGACGGTGTGTGTGAAGACGCCCGTGACGTCGCAGTGGATCGCGCGGAATCGATACGGTCCGTTCATCAGCGTTCCGTAGAGAATCGTTGGAACCACTGGACCAAACAGTGTCAGGTAGGCGCCGAGATTGGCGATGGTCTTCACCCGTAAGGCAAGCAAGTGGCCCTCGGCGTCGACAGCCAGCTCCGCTTCTGTCTCGTGGTCCCGCCCATGGCTGTCGCTGACGAAGCTCTCGGCGCGCCGAGCGGTCCACTTGACGGGTCGATTGAGCTTGCGCGCAGCGTAGAGCACGATGACCTCTTCCGGGTACTGGAAGATCTTCGAGCCGAAGCCACCGCCCACGTCGGGGCTGATCACACGGAGCTTGTGCTCCGGGATCCCCAGCACGAATGCCGCGAGGATCAGTCGATGAATATGCGGATTCTGCGATGTCGTCCACAGTGTGAGCTCATCCGAAGGGCGCGAGTACTGCGCCAGGGAGGCGCGTGGCTCGATGGCGTTGGGTGCCAGACGCGTGTTGCGAAGCGATAGCTGGATGGTCTTGGCCGCACGAGCGAGCTCTGCGTCGACGGCGGATTGATCCCCAATGCTCCAACGGAAGCACACGTTGTCAGCGGCATCGTCGTGCACCGCGGGCGCGCCGGAGGCGAGCGCTGTCGATCCCAGCGACACGGCCGGCAGCATCTCGTAGTCCACCTCTACCAACGCGGCAGCGTCCTCGGCGATGTCGCGGCTCTCGGCAACCACCCCCGCGACAATCTCACCCGCATGGCGAGCCCGGTCGACGGCAATCGCGTAGTGCGGCGGCGTCGTGATGTCCGGTAAGAGCCAACCCGGGGGAATCGAGCCAATATTCGCGTCGCGCAGCGCTTGTCCAGTGATGACGGTGAGCACGCCAGGTAACTCGAGTGCCGCACGTGCATCAATGCCACGGATCCGTGCGTGTGCATACGGACTCCGCACCATCGCGACGTGTGCCATGCCGGGCAGGCTCAGGTCGTCTGTATATTGACCGGCTCCCGTCAGGAACCGCGGATCTTCGACGCGCTTGACTGACTTTCCGAAATACTGCTCCAGTGGCATGTGGCCCCCTTATGTGGTGACAAGGTGACAAGGTGAGGGGGTGACAGGGTGAGATCTGCGTCGACGATCGGGGTGGCAAATCACGCGCGTGAGGCTTTCGGGGCGCCGCACGCTCCCCCGCGCTACCCATTTACCTCGTCACCTTGTCACCCTGCACCCTTACCCCCCAGCGGCGGTCGTTTCCCGCCCTTGATGCTCCGCCATCCTCTCGGCGGCGAGCCGGACCGCACGGACAATGTTGTGATAGCCCGTGCAGCGGCAGAAGTTGCCTTCGAGCCCGTGGCGAATCTGGGCATCTGTAGGCCGAGGGCTGTGTGCAAGAAGATCGTGAGTGGCCATGACCATGCCGGGCGTGCAAAAGCCGCACTGCAGGGCGTGCACATCCGAGAACGCTTGCTGGACGGGGTCGAGAGGGCCCTCACGCGCCAGATGCTCTATGGTGGTCACCTCGGCGCCATCGGCCTGAGCCGCGAGGAGGGTGCACGACTTGACCGCGGCGCCATCGACCAACACAGCACACGCGCCGCATTGACTGGTGTCGCAACCGACATGTGTGCCCGTGAGACCAAGCCTCTCGCGGAGGAAGTGCACGAGCAGCATCCGTGGCTCCACGTCGGCTTGGCGCTCCACGCCGTTCACCGTGAGCTTGATCGCAACAGTATTCGACATCGTGCCTCCGTCTGGTCGGATCCCTGGTCCGACTCTCCTGATGCTCTGACGAGGTCAGTTATTATATCGACTATATCGACAAACGACGGGATGTGGGGTAACGATGGAGCGCCGTGAAATCGAAGAGATTCTCGACGCGATGCGCTCGGCGCGTCGGTCCGGTCAGCGCGTGGCGCTCGCGACGGTCGTCCGCGTGAAGGGATCCGCCTACCGCCGTGAAGGCGCACGTATGCTCATCCGCGATGACGGCGCCATCACCTGTATGTTGAGTGGCGGTTGCCTGGAGCCTGACGTTGCCGAGGTGGCGCGCCGTGTCATGGCGCGCGGCGTGCCGGAGCTCCGTCACTACGATCTCGACGAAGATGTCGTGTGGGGCCTCGGCCTTGGCTGCGGCGGCAGTGTCGACGTCTACATCGAGCCCGTCGACCAGGATCCGCTGCTTGCGCGCTGGCTGGAGCTGCTGCGCAACGGTGAGCTCGCGGTCCTCGCGATGCGGCTGGCGCCGGAGCGACACCGGTTGCTGGTGACCAGCAGCGGCGAGACGAGTGGAGGACTCGGTGCGGCGGCGCTCGACGCGCGCGTCCGAGCCCTCGCCGCAGAGATCACAGCAGCACAGCACCCACGTGCGGTCACCCAGCGCATCGAGCTCGATGGCGCGGATGAGGTAGACGTCTTCTTGGACGTCAGCGCGCCACCGCCGGAGCTCGTGATCTTTGGCGCGGGCCACGACGCGATTCCTGTCGTAGCGCTGGCGCGCTCGCTTGGCTGGCAGATCACCGTTGTCGATGCCCGCGCGGCGTTCCTGACGCCGGAGCGCTTTCCGGGCGCGCGCCTCGTGCTCGCGCACCCGGCCCAGTTCGACAACCAAGTGGCGCTCGGTCCACGGTCATACACGCTGATCATGAACCATCACTTGGAGCGAGACCAGGCAGCCCTTGGCTTTGCCGTCCGGTCGGAGGCTCCGTACGTCGGTGTGCTCGGCCCGCGGGTCCGCTACGAGACCCTGCTCGAACGCATGGAGGAGGAAGCGGTCGAGACACGTCCGGAGCGGCTTGCCCGTGTGCGCAGCCCACTTGGTCTCGATATTGGTGCGGAATCCCCGGATGAGGTCGCGCTCAGCATCGTCAGCGCCCTGCTTGCCGCCCGCCGTGGCTTCGCGGGCGGCTTCCTCGACGGCGTCGGCGGGCGGATCCATGATCCCACTGCGCGGTAGGGGAACATGGTGCTCGACGCAATCATCCTGGCGGCGGGGCAAGCATCGCGCATCGGGTTACCCAAAGCGCTGCTGCCGGCAGGCCCCGGTCATACACTCCTCTCGCGCGTCATCACGCTTGCCGTCGACGCCGTCCACGGCACAGTTCTCATCGTCGTGGGCAACGAGCCAGAGATGATGCAGGCAGAGATCGCGCGATGCCGTGCGATGTTGGGCCGAGGCTGGCAGCGGCTGAGAACCATCGTGAACCAGGCGTATCTGCAGGGTCAGAGCACGTCGCTCGTAGCGGCGATTCGAGAGGTTCGCACCAAGGCGACGCTCGTGCTTCTTGTCGATCAGCCTGCGCTCGAGCTGGACCACGTGAGGCGCTTGGTGACTACATGGCGTGGTCGCCCCTCGCCTGTCGTTGGCGTTGCGAGCGCCTCGGGCGGCCGGCAGCGGACGCCCGTTGTCCTGGGTGCTGAGCTCTTTCCGGAGCTCCTCGAGCTGGAGGGTGACGAAGGTGCGCGTCGGGTGCTCCGCCGGCACCCAACACACGTGCAGTTGGTCGAAGGGACGGACGATGCTTGTCAAATGGATGTCGACGCCTGGGACGACTACGTGCGCCTGGCGCGACTCCTCGCGTGGGATCGCGAAAGAGTGGAGGAGCCTTCCCTTACCGGTCCCCCACCGAGTGAACCTCGATCGCTCGTTCAAGAATGGGTCGTGACGCGCGCACGCGAGGCCGACCCCACGCGCCGCCTGGCGGCGTTACGCCACCTGGCTCTGGCAGCGCTCCAGTCGTGATCCCTGGTCCTTGGTTCTTGGTTCTTGGTTCTTGGTTCTTGGTTCTTGGTTCCTGCTAGTCGACGCGGATCTTGATGTTGCGGAAGGTCACGCGGTTGCCGTGGTCTTGCAGCAGAATGCGACCTTTGTCTGACTCGCCGAACCTCTCCCAGTTGGCGTACTTGCTCTCTGCCACGAGCTTGCGGTAGTCAGCGCTGCCGCGCTCGTACTCGAGGACCTTCGTCCCGTTGAGCCAATGCTCCACGTGGCGGTCCCGCGAAACAATACGCGCGGTGTTCCACTCTCCGGGAGGGTTGATCGGCCGATTCTCGGCTGGAATCAGATCGTAGAGCGATGCAAGCATTCGAGTGCCCGGCCGACCGCGCTTCGCGTCCTCATGCCGCTCGTCATCGAGAAGTTGATACTCGAGGCCGATCGCTGATGCGCCAGTACCACCCTGCTCCTCGGTCACGAAGTACTTGATGCCGCTGTTCGCTCCAGGCGTGAGGTTGAAGTCCATCACGAGCTCGAAGTTCGAATACTCGTCGACTGTGACGATGTCACCGCCATGGGTGGACTCGGCGCCACCGGACTCGAGAACGATGAGCTCGCCGTTCTCGACGGTCCACCCGCGCTCTGGGAACGTGTCGAGGTATGCACCACGCCACCCGGTCGTCATCTTTCCGTCGAAGAGCAGCTTCCATCCGTCGCGCTGCTCCTCTGGTGTCAGCGTGTTGGGTGTCGCTGAGCCCGTGCTCTGACTCGTCATGTCGGCGGTCGTCGGCGCCGTCCAGTGTGCAGGCGCGCCGCTCGACGCGCGAGCGGTGACCAACGGCAGTCCTGCCAAGACGAGCGCAGCGCCCACAGCAACGGCTGCCAGACGCGACCGGTGAGAGACACGCTTGCCGACGCTATTGAGTCGCATGAACATCGAGAGGCAGTCTATCATGAGCACCATGAGCGCTTGGACCCGACGAGACTTTCTTCGAGGCATGGCAGGCGCCGCGGCGCTTGGCCCACACGTTGTCACCCGCGGCGTGCGCGCACAGGGACGAACGGTTCGTCACGCCAGCATCGGAAGCGCCGGCATGGCGTTGTCCGACATGAAGAGCTTTGCCAAACATCCGGCCTTCGAGCTGGTTGCCGTGGCAGACGTCGATCTCTGTCTCGCCGCGGGGATTCAGGAACAGTTTCCGCGCGCCCGTATCTACCAGGACTGGCGTGAGCTGCTCGACAAGGAGGAGGGGCAGATCGACTCGGTTAACGTGTCGACGCCGGATCACATGCACGCCGCGATTGCGTTGGAGGCGATTCGGCGGAACAAGCACGTCTACGTCCAGAAGCCGCTCACCACGACGATCGAGGAAGCGCGCGTGGTCGCCAAGCAAGCGCGCCGCCGCGGGATCGTCTCGCAGATGGGCATTCAGATTTCCTCCAGCGTGCCGCAGCGTCTCGGTGAAGCGCTGGCGCAGAGCGGCATCGTCGGCAAGATCAGAGAAGTGCATGCGTTCTGTGAGAAGAGCTGGGGCTGGGAGGAGCCTCTGCCCACGACCGGCGATCCGGTGCCGCCGGCGCTGGACTGGGACCTGTGGCTCGGGGTTGCCGAGACGCGGCCATTCATTCGCGAGGCGTATCATCCCGGTCAGTGGCGCAGGCACGTGGGATTCGGCACGGGCACGCTTGGCGACATGGGGTGTCACATCTTCAGCCCGCCCTATCGGGCGCTGGCGCTGACCTCGCCAACGACCATCACGTCACACGGTCCTCAGCCGACGCGCGAGAGCTGGGCGACGCGTGCCCGCATTCATTACATCTTTCCGGGCACGCGCTACACTGCCGCCGAGACACTCGACTTCTGGTGGTACGACGGAGGCGAAACCGCGCCTGAGACGCTCCTCACCGCAATCGGACCGGAGCGCATCCCCAAGACAGGTGTCGTGTTCGTCGGGACGGACGGGTTTGTCGTCCTGCCGCACGTGGAGGAGCCGTTCATCCTGCCGGAAGCCAAGGCTCTCGAGGCAAAGCCGCTCGTCGAGCGCACGCAGGCAGGCCTCGCGCCACGTGATCACTATGGCGAGTTTCTCGATGCCGTCCTGGCCGGCGGGCGTACCCAGCCGTCGACCAACGTCTCGTACGCCACGCCGCTCACCGAGACGGTGTTGCTTGGCGACGTTGCAGCCTGGTTCCCGGGCGAGACGCTTGACTACGATTCACGCGCCATGCGGTTTGCCACCAAGCGGGCTGCAGACGCCCATCTGCGGCGCTCGTACCGCAGTGGCTGGAAGCCAGAGGAGCTGAGCTAGCCCACTGGCGACTCACCGTACGCCCGTGTGTCTCGTGGATCAGCGCGCCGCCGCCGAGACGACCCCAACCGGACAGCCGACGCCTGTGCCACCGTGGCCGCAGTAGCCGCCTGGGTTCTTGCCCAGGTACTGCTGGTGATAGTCCTCGGCGAAATAGAAATCCGGCGCCGGCAAGATCTCGGTCGTGATCTGGCCGTATCGCGCGCTCCCGAGCTCGCGCTGATAGATCTCACGCGATGTCTCAGCCGCCAGCCGCTGTGTGTCCGAGTAGTGGAAGATCACCGAGCGGTATTGCGTGCCGACGTCGTTCCCCTGACGCATGCCTTGCGTCGGATCGTGACCCTCCCAGAAGAGCTTCAGCAGGGTTTCATAGCTCGTCACGACCGGATCGAAGACGACCCGCACGACTTCGGCATGTCCGGTGTGCCCGGAGCAGACCTCGTTGTAGGTCGGGTTCGGTGTGTGGCCACCGGCGTATCCCACGGTCGTGGAGAAGACACCTGGTGCGTGCCAGAACGTCCGCTCGGCGCCCCAGAAACAGCCCATCCCAAACAGGGCGAGCGCCAGGCCATCAGGAAACGGGCCGTCGAGCGGTGCGTTGCTCACGAAATGGCGTGAGGGGATCGGCATGCGCTCGGCACGACCTGGGAGCGCCTGTTCCGGCGTTGGCATCCGCAGTTTCTCTTCAAACATGTGCTTCCTCGTGTTTCTACCCGGTTCCTTTTTCGGGGTGCAGGTGGCGATCGAAGAAGTCCGCGACGGCTCGGTAGACGCGGAGCCAATTGCGATAGAGCAGAAAGTCGTGGATGTCGTCCGGGATGATGATCTCCTCGAACGGCACCTCCGCGGCTCGAAGCCGTTGCACGAGATCCACCGTCTGCTCGACGCGAACGTTTCGATCGTCGTCTCCGTGCACCAGCAGCACGGGTGAGCGCCAGGTCTTCACGTGCGCCGCGGGCGCAGACTCCCACGCGACCTTGGCGGCTTCCTCGAGATCCGCACGCGTGATGCCGTCACCTGCCAGCGCCGCCGCCTGCTGTTCTGTGGAAGCAAGCTGGAGGCGGTTGTGCACGCCATGCAAGTCGGCCCCAGCCGCGAAGACGTCAGAATTCTGCGCCAGCCCGAGCGCGGTCAGGTATCCACCGTAGGACCCACCCCAGATGCCGATGCGAGCCGGATCGACATCCACGCGCTTCTGCAGGTATCCTCCGGCCGCGAGCACGTCCTGGTATTCCGACGCGCCGCGCACTCCCGCGCGTGGCGGCTGGTGGAACTCGAAGCCGTACCCAATACCAAGTCGATAGTTGACCGACAGCACGATGTAGCCACGGCTCGCCAAGTACTGATTCATCGCGTACGTGTTCGCGTAATAGAACATGTAGTGCCAGCCGAGCAGCATTTGTCGCGCCGGACCGCCGTGTGCGAACACAATGGCCGGGCGACGTGAGGGGCCAGCCACCTGCTTGAAGAGCTGCGCATGCACGCGAGTGCCATCGAGCGCGTTGATGACCACATCCTCCGGCTCGACCAGCGCGTTGGCAGGAAAATCAGGCGAGAGCTGATCGCTGAGCAGCGTGCGTGGCTCGCTGCTCTCACCAAGCGCGCGCACGACAGGCAGCGGAGGTTGCGCGGCCGTGGAGGCGAGATAGGCGATGGACTCGCCGTCACCGGTGATCGTTGGCGCCCATTCGAGCCCGGTGCCGGAGGTCAGCGCGGTTGGGCTGCCTCCGTCGACCGACACCATGAACAGGTGCCGTCGTTCACCATCCTGCTCATCATCGCCCGTATTCGCACTGTAGATCACAGAGCTGCGATCTGGCGTGAGCGTCATGTGCTCGACCATGAGCTCTCCCGGCGTAAGGAGCTGCGGCTCGCCGTTCTCGGCGGTGGTGTCGACCGCGTATAGGTGTGGCCATCCGTCGTGATAACTGAGGAACACGAGGCGATCATCCGTGCCCCACATCAGGTTGGCCCCGCCCGCCACGCGGGGATAGGAGCCGCGCGCTGTCTCTGGACTTGTCCAAACCTCGCGCGCGTGGCCGGTTTCCACATCAGCCAGCCAAATGGCCCACGGCTGCGGCTCGGGCTCGAGCGGCGAGGGCATCGGGCCGCCACGCCCAGGCCGCCGCACGAACGCGATACGTGTGCCGTCGGGCGACCAGCGGGGCATCGAGTCACGTGACGACGACGGCGCGAGATAGCGGAGGGGCTCTTCCGCCGACCCGTAGAGACCGATGTAACTCTGGTCGCCGCGGTTGGACACGAACGCGAGCGTCTTGCCGTCGGGCGACCACTCGGGCGATTCGCTGTCGCCGCGCGCGAAGAAGAGACGTGCTGCGCGCGTGCGACCATCGATTGACGCGGCCCAGAGCTCGCGACCTTTCTTGAACACGACGCCGTCATCCTGCGGTGCCAGCACGGGCTCGTCACCTTCGCCAATGAGCGTCGGTTCGCCGCCGCCATCAACGGCCACAGCCCACACCTGCGTCTTCGGCTCCACCGGGCTGCTCGTGGGGTTCGGCATCAAGTTACCTTCGGCCGCCCAGTTCGAGCCGTGGTCGCCGCCTCGCACGTAGACGAGATGGCGACCGTCCGCGGAAAACGCCAGATGCGTCAACTCCTGCCCATCCTCGCCCTCCGAGGAGAAGAGTTGCCGTGGCTCGAATTGCGGGCCGTCGGCGACCCACAGGCTGCGCACACCCCGCTGCAGGAGCGCCCACGCGACACGCGATCCGGAAGGTGAGGCCGTCAGCTCGCTGGGGAACGTGAAGCCGAGCACCTGTTCCAACGTAAACGCCTCGCGTTGCGCCTGCGGCTGTCCGGCAAACGAGGGGAGCACGAGCAGGAAGGCGAGCAGGAAACTGGAACCAAGTCTTCGCTTCACGACAGGGCCTCCGCTTGGAAATGTACGCCGTTTCCCTCGGGAGGGCAATTCGAGGGTAGGTCACGCGCGTCAGGTAGGTCACGCGCGCGCCCTGTCACAAGTGTGGACAGACGGTATACACGGTGCTGTACGTCGTAGCTGAAATGCTCAACTGGATGGACGAGCACGTGTACGGGTTGGCATGTTGGATCTCGGCCACGAGGACCCGCGGGAACGTCGCAGAGGTCCACTCCTTGTAGCCAACCGCAATGGCGTTGGCTCGGCCGTGGTTCCCGCGGGTGGCTCGATCCCGGTTGCCGCGAGCGGCAGCACAACCACTGTGACGAGCGAGGGCAGCAGCCGCCCGCTCCAGAACCGGACGTTCATCGTCACCTCCAACGAAAAGTCAGTATGCTATTTGAATGGAATTGGAACCTGGCGTCTACGCTCACGTTAGTACCACAGAAGGCTCCTTCACCGTTCGCCTTTTCGAGAGGGAAGCACCGAAGACGGTTGCCAACTTCGTTGGTCTCGCCGAAGGCACGAAGCAGTGGACCGACCTCGCCAACGGTGCCGGAGTGACGCGGCCGTTTTACGATGGCCTGATCTTTCATCGCATCATCGACAGCTTCATGATTCAAGGTGGTGATCCGAGAGGCGATGGCACGGGCGGCCCTGGCTATGAGTTTGGCGACGAGTTCCATGCCAGCCTTCGCCACGACAAGCTAGGCATCCTCTCCATGGCGAACGCGGGTCCCAACACCAATGGGAGCCAGTTCTTCATCACGCTCGCACCCACACCGCATCTCGACAACCGGCACTCCGTGTTCGGTGAGGTCGTCTCCGGCCTCGACGTCATCAAGCAGATTGGTGCAGCAGCGACGGATCGTCGCGATCGTCCCGTCAAGGACATCACAATCGAGGGGGTCGCCATCGAGCGCGTGGCGCCGGAATGAGCGTGAAGCGTCGCGATGGTAGGGCGCGTTCGCCGAACGCGCCATCCGGCCGCCTCGGCGAGGCGGCCCTACCGGTGTGTCTTGATGTACTCGGTGGCGAACTCCCGAAGCTGTGGGCTGCGAAGGCCGATGGCGTCAGCTTCAGCCAACGCCTTGTCGAGCGCCCAGTCGTCCTGCAGCACCCGTTTGATGGCCCACACGGCACCGACACGGTTGGCCGAGGCGCAGTGGATGTACACGGGCTGGTTGCTTTCGTCGGCCACTGCCGAGAGGAACTTGTCGACCACCGCCGGGTCTGGCGCGCCCGCGTCCAAAGGCAAATGAATGTACTCCAGCCCAGCGGTTTCCACGAGCGCTGCCTCCTCGGCGACGCCCGGCTCGGAGGATTGTCGCAGGTTGATGACCGATGCGAACCCTTGCCGCTTCAGCTCCGGGAAGGCCTCGGCGCTCGTCGCGCCGCCGCACGCGACGGTCGCATCGACGCGCGTGTAGTTCTGCGCGCCAGGAAGAGTTTCCTTTTGCTCCGCTTGCCTGTCGACAGCGACGGCATGTAGGAGTCCCGCCGATGCGAGCAGGACCACTGCCAACGTCACCGCACGCCTCCGCGAAGTCCCCGTTTCCATATCGGTGAAGCATAACACGCCGTGTTATCTCCACGTGATTGATCCCCGGTTCCTTCTCACCTCCGCGCGAGCTGCGTCGTCGTGCCTCGGACGATGAGCTCGGGGTCCACGCTCACGAGGCGTGGATAATCGGCCCCGCTCGTTGACTCGATCCGCTTCAACATAACCTGTGCCGCGAGCCTTCCCATCTCTCGGAGAGGCTGGCGGACCGTTGTGAGGCCGGGGTGCTGGTAGGCGGCGCTTGGGATGTCATCGAAGCCGACCACCGAGACGTCTTCAGGGACACGAAGCCCCGCCTCACGAAGCGCGCGGACCGCGCCAATGGCGTACACGTCGTTGAAGGCGAAGAGCGCCGTGAACTTGTGGCCACTCCCGACCAGCCGGCGCGTGACCTCGTAGCCGAGCTCCGGGAACGGGCTATCGCCTTCGAGCTGCGCCGTGAGCGACGGATCCAGCTCGAGGCCGAGCCGCCGTGCCGCCAGCCGGATGGCGCGCCAGCGTACGGCAGTGTCCGAGCTGAACGCCTGTCCCTTGATGACCGCGATGCGGCGGTGTTTGAGCGCACAGAGATGCTCGAGCGCGAGCGCGGCGGCACGCTCGTGGTTGACGACGATGTTGGTCACACCTGGTGTGTGACGATGACCGGAGACAGCAACCACGGGCACGGGCAACGGCTGGCCGCAGGGCGTGTCTACGGCAATCAACCCTTCGATCGATCGCGCGAGCAGGAGCTTGGGATACTCGTCGATGAGATCCGTGCGGTGACGATGGCTGGCCACGAAGTAGAGATAGCCCTCCTGCAACAACTCGTCTTCGATACCGCTCATGACGAGTGACGCGTAGCCCTCGCTGATCTCCGGCAACACCACGCCAATCGTGAAGCTGCGCTGCCGGCGCAGCGACTTCGCGAGCGTGTTGGGGCGGTAGTCGAACCGCGCCGCGGCGCGGCGGATGCGCTCCTGCGTCGCGCGCGGGATGGCGGCGGCGGCCGGCGCGTTGTTCAACACGATGGAGATCGACGCCGGCGACAAGCCGAGGTGGTCGGCCAGCACGCGAAGCGTGACGCGACCGGCGTGAGACGAGGCGGAAGGGCGAGCGCGCGAGGTCAAGGGAGTCTCCGATTTGACAGACCGGGGGGGATGATACACCCTCTTCACATCAGTTAAACGTTTTAGTAGGATTCTGCCTTGTCATGACATAAACGTGGCTCGACCCACGGCGTCTCGACGCTGGCGGGCCCGACCCGGGCGACTGTTGCGCTCGGTTGCCCGGAGGGTGTGTCCCCGCGGTTGCGCGGCACCCGAGCGTCGGCCGTTCTGGAAGGAGTCGGAAGGGGAGGTGGACGATGAAAACCTTGGTTGGCAAGAGGATTGCGGTTCTCGCCTTGCTGGCGTGGATGCCGGCTGCCATCGCCAGTGCGCAGTACCGGGCAGGCATCCAGGGCATCGTGACGGATCAGTCTGGGGCGCGCGTTCCCGAGGCGACCGTGACGATTGTGAATCAGGAAACGAGTCTGACACGGACGACCACGACATCCGACACCGGGGGGTTCTCCCTTACGGGTCTTGTCCCAGGGCCTTACCTCATCACCATTGAAAAGGAGGGCTTCGCGTCAGAGGTTCTCGAGAATGTCGGCATCAGCGCCGAGCAGATGCAGTCGGTCAACGTGGAGCTCGAAGTGGGTGGGGCGCAGGACACGGTGACGGTGTCAGCGGAAGCGGTCCCGACCATCAACACGGCAGGCGGCACGATTGGTGGCACGCTGACGACCCGAGAGGTGGAGTCGTTGCCGTCGTACGGCCGCGACCCGCTCCGCCTGGCGCAGCTCACTCCCGGCTCGTTCGGGAACAATGCGCGTGCCGCCGGTGGCGGCTCTTCGAACTTGCCGGGCAACGCTGGTCCTGGCGGTACGGGCAGCGACAGCATCATCTCATCGGATGGCACCCTGACGGTTTCCGTCGAGGTTGCCAATCTGGGGCATCGACCCGGAGACGAGGTCGTGCAGCTCTATGTGCAGGATCTCGTGGCGAGCGTGGCACCGCCAGCACAGCTTCTGCGTGACTTTCAGCGGGTTACCGTGGCGCCGGGCGCCACCGAGCGCGTGAGCTTTACCATCGGCCCAGACGACCTGGGCCTTTACGACCAGCAGATGCGGTGGGTCGTCGAACCGGGTGAGTTCCGCATCCGCGTGAGTAGCAGCTCAGAGGGTGGGCTGACCCGGAGCTTCGAGGTACGATGACTACGAGGCGAACCTTCCTGTGGCGCGCGGCGACGCTGCTCGCCGTCGGTGGCGGTGCACGCAGCATCGTCAATGCGACGCAGACATCACAACGTGCCGCGAAGCCGACGCCACCGCCCGACGTTTCCTACACGCTCACGAAAGATGACCAGACGTTTCTCGAGGACCTTTCGAAGCGGGCCTTTCTCTTCTTCTGGGAGGAGGCCACTACCGAGAACGGCCTCATCCGCGACCGCGCGCGCACCGATGGCTCGGCGCATCCGCGGGCCCAGCACGTAGCCAGCATCGCGTCGGTTGGCTTCGGTCTGACCGGTTTGTGCATCGCGGCAGACCGAGGTTGGCGGCCGCGCGACGAGCTCCTCACCCGCGCGCGCACGACGGTGCGCTACTTTGCCGAAGAACTGGCGCACGAGCACGGCTGGTTCTATCACTTCGTCGACATGAGGGACGGCAAGCGCGTGTGGCAGTGCGAGGCCTCCTCTATCGACACCGCGTTGCTGCTTGCCGGAGCGCTCACGGCGAAGCAGTGCTTCAAAGAGGATGCGGAGGTCGCGCGACACGTCGACACGATTTACAACCGCCTCGATTTCGAGTGGATGCTCGCCGGCCATCCGACCTTGCTGTCGATGGGCTACAGGCCGGAGCGCGGCTTCGTCAAGGCCCGCTGGGATCACTACTGTGAGTTGATGATCCTGTACATTCTCGGCTTGGGCGCCCGCTCCAATCCGCTGCCATCAGAGTCCTGGGCAGCGTGGGAGCGTCCGCTGTTCACCTATGGGCCGTACACCTACGTGCATCGGGCGCCAGCGCTCTTCGTCCACCAGTACTCGCACGCATGGATTGACTTTCGCGCCTGGCGAGACCAGGTGCGACCGCAGCCGAACTGGTTCGCGAACTCTCAGGTGGCAACCTATGCGCAGCGGCAGTTCATGATGGATGTCTCCAAAGAGTTTCCAGGCTACAGTGAGAACATCTGGGGCTTGACATCCTCCGACAGCAAGAAAGGGTACCGCGGCTGGGGCGCACCGCCGCGCCCCAAGGAGATCGATGGCACGGTCGTGCCATGCGCCCCTGCGGGCTCGCTGATGTTCACGCCCGAGGTCGCGCTGCCGGCGCTCCGCGAGATGCATCGCCGCTTTGGGGATCGCATCTATGGGCGCTATGGGTTTGCCGACGCGTTCCACCCGACCGACGGATGGGTCAACCCGGACGTCATTGGCATCGACGTCGGGATCACGTTACTGAGCGCAGAGAACCTCCGTACGGGTCGGGTGTGGTCGTGGTTCATGGAGAACGAGGAGATCCAGACAGGACTGCGTCGAGCCGGGATGGTGAACGTCCCGGTTCATCCCCAGTGAAGGATGGAGCGGATTACCTTCTTGGGGAAAGCGTAGCCAGTCAGCGGCGCGTCACAAGGAGCGCCGCAAATCCAGGGAGATACGCAAGCGTCCAGGCGCCGAAGTGCGCCAGATAATCCCAACCCCGGGGCCGGAAGGGAAGCCAAATGCCGGATATCGCGTAGAAGGCGATTCCCGAGACCACCGCGGCCACCAGACCGCGCGCCAGTGCCTTGGCGACACTCGCCTGGTTCCGGAGCACGCGGCCGCTGAGCCAGCCGAGCGCCACCCATAGGCCAATCCAGCTCGCAAACATTGCCGAGTATCCCGCCGTGGGCTGCAGAACGTAGAAGCTGGCGGCGGCTAGGAGGCCAATCAATGCCCCCACCCAGCCGCCCAGCAGGGCCTTTCCCGAGCACGTGCCGAGGTAGAGACCAACGCAGAGAAGCAGCAAGGTCCCGTGAATGAGCCCGTAGAGAGGGCGATGACTTGGGATCGCACTGGCCCAGATGAAGTCACCGAACGTGCTCACGGCGGCTATGGCCACCGCACCACCGATCGCTGCAGCAAGGCCAGTCATCAGTGCGATCTGCCCACCGGAGGCTAACGATCGACCAGCGCCAGCATGTCCTCGGCATACCGCTCGCCCTCGGCGGCCCCCGGCGGGAAGAAGCGGTCAATCTCACCGAGCTCGTCGGAGGTCAGCGTGACGTCGAGGGCTCCGAGGTTGTCTTCGAGGTACTTGACGCGCTTGGTACCAGGAATGGGCACGATATCCTCGCCTTGCGCCAGCACCCACGCCAGTGCGAGCTGCGCCGGCGTGCACGCCTTGCGCTCGGCAAGATTCCTGACGTGCGCGGCGAGCTGGATGTTCTTCTCCAGGGCGGCGCCTTGAAACCGCGGATTCGTGTGGCGCCAATCGTCAGGTGACATATCCGACGCCTTTTGAATCGTGCCGGTCAGGAAACCGCGTCCAAGCGGGCTGTAGGGCACGAATCCAACGCCGAGCTCCCGGCATGCGGCGACGACACCGTTCAGCTCCACATCGCGCGACCAGAGCGAGTACTCGCTCTGCAGCGCAGCAATGGGATGAACGGCAGCCGCGCGGCGCAGCGTCTCCGGCGCCGCTTCCGATAGTCCAAGCGCGCGCACTTTGCCCGCCCTGACCAGCTCTGCCATCGCGCCCACGGTCTCTTCGGTCGGTACGTTTGGGTCGATGCGATGTTGGTAGAACAGGTCGATGGTGTCGATGCCGAGCCGGCCCAAGCTCTCGTCGCATACCTTCCGGACATTCGCCGGTGAGCCGTCGACGCCGGCGATCTTCTGCGTCGCCTGGTCCAATCGAAAGCCGAACTTCGTGGCGACGACGATCTGCTCACGCGGCACCTGGCGCAGGAAGCGGCCAAGCAGCTCCTCGTTCGCGTAGGGGCCGTAGATCTCAGCCGTATCGAGGAAGTTGCCACCGAGCTCTACGTAGCGGTGGAGGACACGGAGCGATTCGGCTTCATCGGCCGGACCGTAGGCGTACGACATGCCCATGCAGCCAAGGCCGAGCGCGGAGACATTCAGCGGACCCAATGTGCGTGTTTTCATGATGACTCTCTTCAGATGAGCGGAGCGGGGACTCTAGACCCTTCTACCGTATCGCAGAGCCTTTCCGTTGTGAAGACCACTGCCTACCACCGAAAACCAGCGGGCACAGGTATCATCATCCATCAGGAGGACTGGATGACCATCCGGCGACTGCATCGTCTGTGGATCGCTTCGATTATCGCGTTGGTGCTCGGCGGTGGATTTGCCGCCCATCATGGGCAGCGCCCAGCGCTGGCCGCCCAGGGGCTGGAGGAGGTCAAGACCGACTACACGAAGCATGAGTACTACGTCCGGATGCGCGATGGCGTTCGCCTGTTCACTGTCGTCTACGCCCCGAAGGATCGGTCAGAGCGTTATCCCATACTTCTCAGTCGCACGCCGTACAGCGTGAGGCCCTACGGCGCTGATCGGTACCGCACGGAGATCGGTCCGTCTCCGCTCATTGCGAAGGAAGGGTACATCTTCGTGTACCAGGACGTGCGCGGACGCTGGATGTCGGAAGGTTCCTTCGATCATCTGCGGCCACACAAGGACGTGAAGAAGGGACCGCGCGACATCGACGAGAGCACTGATACGTACGACACCATCGACTGGCTGATCAAGCACGTACCGAATCACAACGACCGCGTGGGGATGTGGGGCATCTCGTATCCGGGCTTCTACGCCGCGGCGGGGATGATCGACGCACACCCCGCGTTGAAGGCGGCGTCGCCGCAGGCGCCGGTGGCCGATTGGTTCGCGGCGGACGACTGGCACCACAATGGCGCCTTCCTGCTCGCGCACGCCTTTGGGTGGTTCTCAGGAGCAGGATGGCCGTTCACGAAGCCGACGAAGGAGTACCCCGGGCCGCCCTTCGAGCAGGGGCTCGAGGACGGGTACGAGTTCTTCCTGCGTCATGGCACGGTGCGCAACCTGACCGCGCGGTTCTTTCAGGACAAGATTCCCTTCTGGAACGAGATCATGACGAACGACGCGCGCAACGAGTTCTGGAAGGCGCGTAACATCCGTCCCCACCTGAAGGACATCAAGCCGGCGGTGATGACCGTGGGCGGGTGGTTCGACGCGGAAAACCTGTTCGGGGCGCTCGAAGTGTATCGAGCCGTGGAGACGCAGAGCCCCAGCACCCAGAACATCCTCGTCATGGGCCCGTGGGTGCACGGCGGATGGGCTCGCGGCGAGGGAGACGAGTTGGGCGATGTTCGCTTCGATTCGTCCACCTCGAAGTTCTATCAAGAGCACATCGAGCTCCCGTTCTTCAATGCCATGCTGAAGGGAGACGGCAAGGACGGGCTACCAGAAGCGTACGTCTTCGAGACAGGCACGAACCGGTGGCGTCGCTTCGATGCTTGGCCGCCCATGGAGGCGGTGACGCGAGCGCTCTACCTGCAGGCGGACGGTCGCTTGTCGTTCGATCCTCCGGCCGAAGCCACCGCGGACGCCTTCGACGAGTACGTAAGCGATCCAGACAAGCCCGTGCCGTTCATCCCAGGTATCGCGCCTGGGATGGCGCAGCATTACATGGTCGACGACCAGCGCTTCGCTGCTCGTCGTCCCGACGTCCTCGTCTACGAGACGGAGCCGCTCGAGACGGATGTGACCATCGCCGGCCCGTTGATTCCGAGCCTCCACTTGTCAACCAGCGGCACGGATGCGGATTGGATCGTGAAGCTCGTCGACGTGTATCCAGACCGCTACCCAGACGGGGACGGGGAGGTGGACAACACGATGGGGGCTTATCAGCAGCTTGTGCGTGGCGAGGTCATCCGAGGCAAGTTTCGCAATAGCTTCGACAAGCCACAGCCATTCGAGCCCGGCAAGCCGACAAAGGTGGAGTTCACGGTGTCCGACACGTTCCACACTTTTCGGCGGGGACACCGCATCATGATTCAAATCCAGAGCACATGGTTTCCCCTCATCGACATCAACCCGCAGAAGTTCATGAACATCTTTCAAGCCCGAGAGGCAGATTTCCAGAAAGCCACGCAGCGTGTCTATCGTTCGAAGGCGCTGCCGTCATTGGTCAGCGTGGGTGTGCTCTAGCCCCGCAGGGACACTAGCGCGCGGTCGGATACTTGCCGAGCTTTCGTTGCAACGAGCGCCGGTGGATACCAAGGCGCCTGGCAGCCTCGGAGACGTTGCCGCCACAATCCGTGAGCACGCGGTTGATGTGTTCCCACTCCACGCGGGCGAGTGTGGGCGTGTCCACCGGCCTCCGGTCTCTCGACGGGTCGTTCGCATGCTCATCGAATGCCGCGAGGATGGCGTCCACGTCCGCCGGCTTCGTGAGGTAGGAATGGGCGCCAAGCCGCATCGCGTCGAGCGCCGTGGCAATGCTGCCGTAACCGGTGAGCACGACAATTCGTGTGGATACGTCCAGCTGCCTGATGTCGCGCACGACATCGAGGCCTGAGCGGCCCGGCATGCGTAGGTCGACGAGCACGAGCTCCGGTGACTCTTCCTGTGCCGCGGCAAGCGCGCTGTCGTAGTCGCGCGCTTCTCGCACCTCCAGCCCTCGAGCGCCCAGCGCGCGCACCACGCGCTCCCGAAACCGCGCGTCGTCATCAACGACCAAGATTGTGCGGGCGAGGTCGGCAGCGTGTGTCATGAGGAAGGGTTCGCGCCAACTGTCAGAGCGGCAGATCGAGCGTGGCGGTCGTTCCCGAGCCGGCCGCGGATTCGAGGCGCAGGGCGCCACCGAGCTGCTCTGCCAGGGCGCGCGTCAAGAAGAGCCCGAGTCCGAGACCGGCACCCGGTGGCTTCGTGGTGAAGAACGGCTCGCCCGCGCGAGCGAGCACGTCCGGTGCCATGCCGGCACCGCGGTCCTCCACGCGCAGGTGCAGCCGGCCATTGGCACTCGTGACTGCCAGCGTCACGTGTGACGAAGGCGGGCTCGCTTCCAAAGCATTCCTGAGCAGGCTCACGAGCGCCGTCACCAGGCTGCGACTCGGTACCCGGACGATGGCCGGTGCGGGAGGCGAGAGGACGTGGATGCGTGCGGCGTCCTCTCGTGAGAGCGTGGCGAGCGCCTCGTCGAGCAGCGCGTCCAACGGTAGTGCTGTAGGTGCCTCGCCGGTCGGCTCGCCGGCCTGCACGGCCATCCGATCGAGGATCGCACGGCACCGCTGCAGTTCGCCTTCAATGAGCCGTGCGTCCGAAGCCAGCGCCTCGCGCGCCGGGTGGGGAAGTTGGGCGATGCTCTGCTCCAGCTCGTGAGCGGCGACGGCAATCGTCGCCAGCGGCGTGCTGAGCTCGTGCGCCGCGCCAGCCGCCAGCGTGGTGAGCGCCGCCAGACGGGCATGGCGTGCCGAGCGCGCCTGGGCACGCGCGGCGTCACGCTCGCGTGACTCGAGGAGGCGAGAGAGGCGGAGCACGAAGTAAGCGGTGAGCGACGCTGCGAGCAGGAATGCCCACCACATCCCCTGGAGGTGCGACGACAGCCTGAGCGCCATGTGCCACTGCTGTGGCGCCTGCAGCGCTTGTAGGAAGAGCGAGCCATAGCCGAGCGCCGCGAGCGCGGTGATCGTCCATGTCCAGCGGGCGTCGAGGACGACGGCCGCCAGCGTGATGTAGACGAGATAAAAGATGCTGAACGGGTTGAGCGCGCCACCCGCCCAGGCGAGCATCACCGTCAACAGCAAGCAATCGAGCGCCAGCAGCACGCCTGCCACGCGGGGCCATGGCACGCCACCCCGTGAGAGATAGCGTCCCGCGAGCGCATTTGAAAGCGCCTCGATCCCGAGCAGCGAGAACAGGAGCGCCAGAGGCAGCCCGAAGCTGAGAAACGCGTGCGCGATGAGGATGGTGGCCGCCTGTCCGAGAACCGCGCCCCAACGAACCTTCAGCAGCCACGCCAGGCTGACATACGCGCGCGACGCTCCGGCCGATTCCGTGACCTCGAGAGGCAGCGTGTCCATTGAACGAGTCATGGCGCGAGTGGCCTTGCCCAAGCGTCGATCGTACTTCAGAAGGTTGCAGTGACCGGGTGCGATCGCAAGCCTGCGACAACATGCCGCACGCGGCCGGCTGTAGGGCGTTGGTAGAGTGGCGCGGTGGACCGCGTAACGGCCCTGGTCGGGTTCCTCCTTCTGCTGTTCGTGACACCTGTATTCGCCCAACCCAGCGCGGTCGTGGAGGGGCGTGTGATCGACGCGCACGGCGTGGGTGTTGCCGGCGTGAAGATTACCCTCCGCGACGCTGTAACCGCGCGGCGGATCGTGGCTGTCACCGACGATACCGGACGCTTTTCCGTGCAGGTGTCGGCGGTTCCAGCCGCCTACGATGTGACGTTCGAGATCGGCGAGCGAGAAGTGGCCGAACCGCGGCGTGTGTCGGTTGGCCCTGCACACGTGGCGCCCATCGACGTGCAGCTCGCCCTTGGCCTGACCGAGCAGGTGACGGTAACCGATAGCCGTGAGGAGCGACTGAAGAGCGAGACGCCTGTCTCGGTGGGCGTGCTCTCGCGCACGCGGATCGCCGACGTGAAGCCCACACATCCAAGCCAGCTCCTGGGTACGGTACCGGGAGTGTGGGTGAACACGACAGGTGGCGAAGGCCACATGACGGCCATCCGGCAGCCGCTCACCACGAGCCCGGTCTACTTGTATCTCGAAGACGGTGTTCCAATGCGCTCGACCGGGTTCTTCAATCACAACGCGCTGTACGAGGCGAACCTGCCTGCAGCCGAGCGTATTGAGGTCACCAAAGGCCCCGGATCGGTGCTCTACGGGAGCGATGCCATCGGAGGGATCGTCAACGTCACCACGCGTCCGGCGCTCGGGCCAGCCGCTCTCGAGGCGTCGCTCGAGGGTGGGCCGTTCGGCTGGCGGCGAGTGCTCGCGGGCGGCAACGCGAGCCGGGGCGCCGATGGCGTGCGCGTCGATGTCAATCTCACGCACACCGACGGCTGGCGCGATGCCACCGGTTACGATCGGCGTGGCGCATCGGTGAGATGGGATCGCGCGCTTGGGAGCGCGACGTTTCTGAAATCGCTCGTGTCGTACGGTCGCATCGATCAGCAGACCGCCGGCTCCTCGACCTTGTCACGAGACGACTACATCGAGAATCCGCGTCTGAATCTCACGCCGATCTCGTTTCGTGAGGTGGAGGCGCTTCGCGCCTCGACGGACCTGCGGCATGTGCAGGGCAGCACGCTGATCAATGTGATCGCGTACTACAGGAACAACCGGATGGCGTTGCTGCCGAACTGGAGCCTGACCTACGACCCGACCGTGTACGACACCGACAATCAGTCTTACGGCCTGTTGGCGCGCGTGCGGCGCGACCTGCCGGTGTGGCGGACGGAGATTGCCGCCGGGCTCGACGCCGAGGTCAGTCCAGGTGGTCGCACCGAGCGGCTGCTCTCCGTGCAGACGAGCACGCTTCCCGAAGGCCAGAGGGTGTTTACTGGCTACGGCGAACAGGCGCTCGTCTATGACTACGACGTCACCTTCCGACAGGTGGCGCCGTATGCTGCCGTCGCGGCATCCCCAATCGATCGCGTGCGCCTCGAAACCGGCGTGCGGTACGACCACGCAGCGTACCGCTATCGGGACCAACTCACGACACCGCCGCTGCCGCGCTATCAACGACCGCCGAGCACGACGCGCGACTACGACCGCGTGACGCCCAAGATCGGCGCGACCGTGCGTGTCAGTGACAACGTGAGCCTGTTCGCATCGCACCGTGCCGCGTTCCGTGTGCCATCGGAGGGTCAGCTCTTTCGTCAAGGCACCGCCCTCGACACGGTCGACCTGCGTCCCGTCCGTGCAACGAACCGTGAGGTTGGGGCGCGCTTCAGGCTACGCGGCGGCCTTTCGGCCGAAGTGAGTTGGTACGATCTCGTGAAGCGTGACGATATCCTCTCGTTTCGCGATCCAGTGGATGGGACGACGGAGGCCACCAATGCCGGGCGTACGCGCCATCGCGGCGTGGAGATCGGCGCGGAATGGAGACACGGACACTGGCTCGACGCCTCAGTGGCCTATAGCCATGCGCGGCATCGTTATGTGACCTGGCGCGTAGACCCAGCCGAAGGTCTCGACTACAGCGGCGGGGAGATGGAGAGCGCGCCGCGCGGGCTTTGGCACGCTGCGGTTACCGTCCGGCCGCGTGCGCGGATGACGCTCGGTGTCGATGTATCGCGCGTGGGTTCATATTGGATGGATGCTGCCAATACGCACCGCTACGAAGGACACACCCTGCTGAACATGCGAGGCGAGATCGCACTTGCTACGAGGGTGCGTCTGTATGCCAGCCTCCTCAACGCTACCGATGCGCGCTACGCGGAGACGGCTTCATATACGCTCTCGAGAGGCGAAGAGCTCGCTCCAGGATTGCCGCGCAGCGCGCATGTCGGCCTTAGCGTTGCGTGGCCCCATTGAGCGAGCCTTGCAGAAATTGACGATGTATCATCGTCTTCAGTCGCAGAATTCGCCACGCCAGTTTCGTGTGAGTGTCGAATTGCGGGGAAATCGACCGCTCGATTTCCGGCATGCGTTTCGCACTACGCCTGGACGTGGAGAGAGGTAGTCTATGGCCGTGGGAATCTCGCCTCAGTTGGTCACCGCCGACGAGATGCTGCGTATGCCGCCGGACGATGGGTTCCGTTACGAGCTCATCAGGGGCGCGGTAGTCAAGATGACGCAGCCAGGTTTTTCGCACGGAGTGTACGCTGCCCGGCTGTTGGCGGCGCTTCTCACCTTCGTCGAGGCACGTGGGCTAGGCTTCGTGACGCAGGAAGTTGGGTTCAAGTTGGAGAGTGATCCGGACACCGTCCGTGCGCCGGATGTCTCGTTCGTCTCGCGTGAGCGTATTGGATCGACGACGCTGCCTCGAGGGTATATCCAGGGCGCGCCAGACCTCGCCATCGAAGTCTTGTCACCCAACGACCGGCCTGGCCATGTGCGTCGCAAGGTGCACGACTGGCTCGCGCACGGCGCGCGCGCTGTCTGGGTCGTGGACCCAGCGCGTCGCACGCTCACGGTCTACACTCCCGATGGCCATGCGCGTGTGCTCAGCGCGGATCAGACGCTCGAGGGCGGCGATCTCCTGGCAGGGTTTCAGTACGAGTTGGCCCGCCTGTTCACAGATCTGTGAAGCAGCCCGAGCTGTCCTGTCGAGAGCATTCGACCAGGCTGAACCTTCTCTCCTCCCATCGGCTCGTTACGTCGGTCGTACGACGAGGGAGATCGCGGCCGACAGCCGTTCCCACTGCGCCGTCTCTTTGGCTAGCGTCTTTCGGCCAGCGCGCGTCAACCTGTAGTACTTCGCGCGGCGATTGTTCTCGCTCGGGCGCCACTCCGCCTCGATCCAGGCCTGTTGCTCGAGCTTGTGCAGCGCTGGGTAGAGCGAGCCCTGCCCCACCTTCAGCTCGTCGTTGGACATCTGGCGGATGCGTTGCGCGATGGCCCACCCATGCATCGGCTCCAGCGCGATGACCCGGAGAATGAGGAGGTCGAGCGTCCCTTGTACGAGATTCGTCGGTTTGCTCATCTGGTTCCCTTGGTTATCAACAAGAGGCTATCATCGGACCTGTCGGTAATCAAGGGGAATGCGTCTCGTTCGAGTCGTATCGTGCGCCCGCGCCTCGAAGAAGGTGCCGGTTCGACCCGTCGGCGTGGCGAGGCCTCGACCAGTGCGAGGCGACACGCGGCAAGCAACGGACGGCCGCTGTTGAGGGCCCGCGCTCCTGGACCCTTTTCGGAGGTCTGTGGCGCGGCGCGAGAGAAGGTGAGGCAATCGTTATGTTGCCATGTCCGCTCCAGACTTCCTGGACTATCGAGACGACGCCCGCTCGTTCGATGCGGCTGCCGTCTACCGCTTCGATTCGTTCAACCTGTCAGGCGGCGCCGCGCCAGAGCGGGTGCGTGGTATCCAAGTCTCATGGGATTTCTTCGATGTGGTGGGCGTTTCCGCCGCAGTGGGCCAGGGCTTCACGACAAGGATGGCGAGCGAGCACGGCGGCCGGCTTGCCGTTCTGGGACACGGCGTCTGGCAGCGACGCTTCGGCGGCGCCGCCGGCATCGTGGGTAGGTCGCTCACGCTGAACGACGAGCCGTTCGTAGTCGTGGGGATCATGCCGCCCGATTTCGAATTGCCTCGTGACTGCGAGATCTGGGTGACCGCGGCTGAGGAGGTGCCGGATCTGTCGTTCGGCAACATCGACAGCATGCGAAAGTTTCGGGGTGCGCGCTACTTGGAGATGATCGGCCGGCTGAAGCCGGACATGTCGATTGCCGCCGCTCAAGCGGATCTCGACGCAATCGAAGCTGACCTGAAACGCCAATTTCCAGACGACCACGCGAGATTTCGTCCGGAGGTCGTGTCGCTCCACGAGGATCTGGTTGGAAACATCCGTCCTGCGTTGTGGGTGCTCTTGGCAGCCGTTGGCATTGTCTTGTTGATTGCTTGTGCGAACGTCGCGAATCTCCTACTCGCGCGATCCGCAGCACGACAGCGCGAGATGGCGGTCCGCCTTTCGCTGGGCGCGAGCCGCACGCGGCTCACGCGCCAGCTGCTCGTCGAGAGTGTGGCGCTCGGCGTGGCCGGCGGCCTCGCCGGTCTCGTCTTGTTGCTGTGGGGATTCGAGCTGTTGGTCGGCCTGCTTCCCGAGGATCTCCCTCGGCTCGGCGAGATCCGGTTGGATTACGCCGTGCTCATATTCACGCTCGCGGTCTCAGTTGGTGCCGGTCTTCTCTTCGGCTTGACACCCGCGCTCTTCGCGGGCCGGTTGTCGGTGTACGAGGCGCTGAAGGCAGGCGGCGGGCGAACCATCGGTCATCGCGGCCATCGGCTTTTCCGGCATGCGATTGTCGTGGCGGAGCTTGCCCTCGCCGTCGTCTTGGTCGTGAGCGCGACGCTCCTGGTGCAAAGTCTCGTGCGCTTGACACGTGTGTCCCCCGGCTTCGATCCACACGGCGTCATGACGATGCAGATTGCCCTGCCTGAGGCGCGATACCGAACCGACGCGTCGCGTGCGGCATTCGTGAACCGGTTGCGCGACGAAATCAGAAGCCTGCCTGGCGCCGACGCCGTCTCGTCGGGATTCCCGCTACCGTACGGAGGCAGTAGTGGTAAGAGGAGCTTCAAGATCGAGGGAAAGTCCACTGAGCCAGGCCAGGAGCCATCGGTTGGCATCGCCTTTGTCAGCCCGAGATATTTCACGGCCCTGCGAATCCCTCGTGTCGCCGGGCGTGACTTCAGGGACGCCGATACGGCGGCCGCGCCCGCTGTGGTGATCGTCAGCCGCACGCTGGCAGACGAGCACTTCCCAGGGGTCGATCCGATCGGTCGGCGCATCGACCTCGAAGGGCCGGAGGACGGTCAACCGTATTGGGCGACGATCGTCGGCGTTGTGGGGGACGTGCGCCCGTTGGCCCTCGATCAGGAGCCAGAGCCGTGGCTCTACATGCCAGCAGCGCAGTCGCCGCTCCCATTTGTTGGGATGGTCGTGCGCGGATCGGGCCGCGCGGTGAGCGCCGAAGCGCTGCGCGCCGCGGTCAGTCGTGTCGACCCGACCCTCGCGGCCGCGAGCGTGGACTCATTCGACGCGCTTCTGAGCGACTATCTCGCGCCGCGTCGCTTCAACGTACAGTTGCTCGGGTTTTTCGGTCTCCTGGCGCTCACGCTCGCGATGATCGGCACGTACGGCGTACTGTCGTACGCGGTTGCGATCCGCCGCCCAGAGCTCGGCATCCGGCTGGCGCTCGGTGCAACGCCGCGGAGTCTTCTATGGCTGGTCGTGCGCCAAGGAATGACGCTTGCGAGCGTGGGCGTTGGACTCGGCGTGCTCTTGGCGCTCGGCGCTACGCGCGCGCTCGGCAGCCTGCTCTACGGCGTCAGCACATCGGATCCGGTCAGCTATGTCGTCGTGGCCGCGGCGCTGCTTCTGGTCGGCGCTGCCGCCTGCTACCTGCCCGCGCGAAAAGCAATGCGCGTCCAGCCAATGGGCGTGCTCAGGGTGGAATGACCGCGGCGAGCCCGACCTAGATAGCTGTCCAGCCGCCATCCACCGGTAAGACGACGCCGGTGATGAAGGACGCCTCGTCGGAAGCCAGAAACGCGGCAGCGTGGGCGACCTCGCGCGGCTGGCCGACCCGTCCGAGCATCGTATTGCGAAGTTGGTACTCGTAGAGCGGCTCGCCTGGCGCAGGTGAGATGCGCGTCTGAATGGGCCCTGGACAGATCGCGTTCACCCGAACGTTCTGTCGGCCGTAGTCATAGGCGGCGCTGCGCGTGTATCCCAGCAGGCCGGCCTTGACCGTCGTGTAGGCGACAGACGTAGGGCAACCCACCATCGCCTGGACAGAGACGATGTTGATAATCGATCCGTGCTGCTGCGGCAGCATCCAGGTGAGCGCCTCGCGTGTGCAATGATGGGTTCCCATCAGCGTGACGCCAATCGACCCCTGCCACTCGTCCTCGGTTGCCTGCATGACGTCGTGGAAGTCACCGATGAAGGCGGCGTTGTTGCAGAGAACGTCAAGGCGCCCAGACCGCTCGGCCGCCAGTCGGATGGCACGCGCCGCCTCTTCCTTCACGGAGACATCCGCGCGATGGAATGTGGCGTCACCGCCCCGCTCCCGGATTTGCTCCGCCACGTGATTGCCTGCCGCTTCGTCGATGTCGACGATCAAGACCGTGGCGCTCTCCTCGGCAAAGACCTCGCCGATTGCACGGCCGATGCCGTGTGCGCCTCCTGTCACCACCGCCACCTTGTGCGCGAGCCTGCCCATGCCTGGTCGAAATTCTCGCGGTGTGCTCCACGCAAGTCAACGCGCGATGTCGCTGGGGCGACGCTGCCGTTCAGCCTGTTGGACAAATGCTCACACGGCCCGCTGGGCCACCCGGCCGCCATCGGCCAGCGTGTCCGGCGGGTACAGCACGATTTGCTCGCGCTCGCGGAGACCGTCGAGCACCTGAGCTTCCGCGCCGTTGCGCTGACCGATCTCGATCGTTCGTAAACGCGCGCGTCCATCCTCGACGACAAACAGCGCCCACTGGTCCCCGCGTCGAAAGAGCGTGCCGGTTGGCACTTTGAGGACGTTGTCCTCCTGCCAGATGACCACGCGAACCTCGACGCGATAGCCGTCGCCAAGCGCGCGCGACGCCAGCTCTGGATCCTCGAAGTCAATGATCACGTTCACCCGCTGCTCCTCGACGCCGAGGGCCGAGACCTTCATGAAGCCGGACGGCTCGACCCGGCGAACGCGGCCGCCGAGTGTTTTGCCGCCGCCCCACTGCTCGATCAGCACACGGTCGCCGGTGTTGATCCTCACGGCGTCGGATGAGAGGAGATCGGCGACGATTTCGAGGCCGTTCGCATCTCCCACCTCCAACAACGGCTCACCTGCGGGTACGACGGTCTGACTCTGACGAAGACGTCTCAGGATGACGCCGTCGACGGGGGCCAGGAGCGGGATGTCGCCCGTGCCCAGGCTGTTGCCGCTGCTCTGCACCAGACGCGCGCGGGCCACGTCCACATCGCGCTGTGCCTGCGTGACCACGAAGTCGGCGGCCCGCAGTGCTTCCTCCGCCGTACGGGCGTCCGTCTCGCGCGCATCGAACTCGTCGCGGGAGATGGCGCCGCCTTCGATCAGATTGCTTGCACGCTCGAGTTGCTGCTTGGACCGCGCGAGCACCGTCGCGGCGCGATCCCGTTCTGCCTGAGCCCGCCCAAGCGTGGCTTCGGCCGCCTGCACGGCGGCTTGGGCCTCGGCGCGCGACCGCGCGTCGAGCGGCGTCGGCGCCGACGGTCGCACGGTCGCTAGCACCGTCTTGCCGCCGGTTACCGGATCGCCCGGCTCGAGATTGATCCGCAGCACCTCGCCCGCCACCGGCGAGGTGACCTCGAATCGCTGCCGCACCCGCGTCTCACCCTCCTCGTCGATCGTGACCAGGAGCGGGCCCTTCGTCACCGTCGTGAGATCAACCTCCATGGGCCGCGGCCACAGTGCGATCGTGAGCAAGACCGCAATGACCAACGCCGCCAGCAGCACCCGACGATTCTTCAAGAGTCCCACGGCGCCCCGAAAGGGCCGCGCTACCGCGATTTGCAACATCGCATTACTCCCGAGTCTTCAACACGCCCACGAGATCGAGCCGATCGAGCTGACGACGCACGACCAATCCGGAGACGGACGACGCAATGATGATGGTCAGCGCCGTCCACGCCATGACTTGCGGCGTGACGGTGAGCGGAAGGCGGAACAGCTCGGCTTCGATCGATTGCGCAATGAGCGCCATCAGGCCGTAGCCGAGCAGGGCGCCCAGCGGCAGCGCCAGCAGCGTCCAAGACGACATTCGAGACCACTCGAGTCTCGACCTGCGCCACGCCTGGTATCGCGGCAATGCGCTCCCTCAACTGCTCTGGCGCGCGCTTGAGCGAGGCAAACACGTCAGCGAACCGCTGCCGCTCGTAGTACGCCTGCTGCGTACGCCGGAGCGAGTCGAAGTTCGAGAGATAGGTCACGAACATCGTCATACCGGCTGCGATCACCAGCCCGATCGCCGTCGCCTGACCCTTCATCGCGAGCAGGTCGCGGAGCAGCTTACGGTTGAGTGCCGAGAGTCGCATGGTCTGGTCCGTTACCAAGACACGTCGCGCGGCGAGAGCTTGCGTGCGTTGCGCTCGACAGAGGCCACATGTCCATCGGCGAGCCGGACGACGGAATCGGCCATGCTCGCGATGGCGGCGTTGTGTGTGATGACGACAGTGGTCGTGCCCAGCTCGGCGTTCACTCGGGCGAGGGCCTCGAGGACGATGATGCCGGTAGTGACGTCGAGCGCGCCGGTCGGCTCGTCGCAGAGCAGTGCGGTGGGGCGCTTGGCAATCGCACGAGCAATGGCGACGCGCTGCTGCTCGCCGCCCGAGAGCTGCGAGGGAAAGTGGTCCAGACGGTGCTCGAGGTCGACCAGGCCGAGGGCTTCTTCAGGCGTGAGCGGTTGCTCGACGATCTCGGTCACCAGTGCGACGTTTTCCCGCGCGGTCAAGCTCGGGATCAGATTGTAGAACTGGAACACGAAGCCCACGTATTGCCTGCGATACTGCGTCAATGCCGCCTCGTCTGCCGCCGTGAGATCTTGGCCCCGATAGGTCACACGGCCGCTCGTGGGCACGTCCAGACCGCCCAGGATGTTGAGCAGCGTCGACTTGCCAGATCCGGACGGGCCCAGCAGAACGACGAACTCGCCTTCGTTGAGCTGCAGGTCGACCTGGCGCAGCGCCTGCACCTCGACCTCGCCCATCACGTAGACCTTCGTCAGGCCTTGGATGTCGAAGACGGGGGACCGTGCAGTCGCGACGTTGCTGCCATCGGACGGCATCACTCGACCTCCTGAGTCGCCGGCTCGAGCATGCGACGCGCTACACGGGACAGCAGATGCGGCAGCGTGTCGCGCTGCTCGCCCGTCAGCGCGTCCCAATTGTCGACGCACCAACGGTCCGACGTCGTCTTGAAGGCAAAGACCAGGGCCAACAGCAGATCAGTCGGGATGTCGCGACGCACACAACCGATCTCCTGACCGCGCTGGACGAGCGAGAGCTGGAGCTGTTGGACGAGCTCGAACTTGTCGGCGACGATCTGACGAACCGCGGGATCGTCGGGCGCATGGTAGAGATGGCGCCAGAGACCGACCCACCAAGGCATCGAACGGATCAACTCACGCGATTGTTCACCCATCTCCTCCAAGGATGGCCAAAAGGTATCCGCCTCGAGGCGGTTGAAGTCGAAGAGCGTGTCGGGCAGGACGCGTTGCCACGCCCAATCGAGGACCGTGCGAAAGAGATCAGCCTTGTCGTCGAAGTAGTAATAGAACTGTCCCTTGCTCAGGCCCAGCCGCTCGATGACCTTGTTCAGCGACGCCCGGTCGTATCCGTGAGCGGCGAACTCCTCGGCAGCGGCTTCGAGCAAGCGGTCGCGACGAGGTTGATCGAGATTGAGAAAGCGGGGACGCGGCACGGCGGACCTCGAGATCAGCCCGACTGCTGGTAGACCGAGCGGTCGAACCGATCGGTCTAATTCTGGCACGGCGCGTTCGGCGAGCGCGCCCGACCTCACCGCGCTGCGGCGTCGGGGGTGTTGCTCTTGGTCTCTTGGTCTTTCGACCCTTTGACGAAATCGCCTTCCGCCACAATCGTGCAGTTCGGGATCGCCGACGCGACGGTCTTGATGTCCCCCTCGGCGAGCAGTGTGCCGGAGAGGGTGAGGTGTCTCAAGGTGCCGAGCCTCGCCAGCGCGTGCCCGACCGCCGGATCCAGCGGCGTGCCAGCGAGATTCAGCGTGCGAAGCTGGGTGAGCGCGCGGAGTCGGTCCAGACCCCGGCCACGGATCTCCGTGAACGCGAGGTTCAACGTGCGCAGGTTGGTCCAGCCTGCCAAGGTGGCAATTGAGGCATCGGTGGCATCGGAGTGCGAGAGGTCAGCCTCGCGTACGAACGCGGCGAGCGGCGTGAGCGTTGCCAGCGCCCTATCGACGCCACCGCTCGTGAGGCTGAATGCGCTGACGCGGAGACCATCGCGTGCATCGCTGGAGACCGGCGTAATGACGAGCCCAGTGGCTCGCGCAAGCCTGGCGGCCTCCTCCAGCGGTAGTGGCCCAGTGGGTCCGGTACTGGTGGCGCGATCGAGCAATCGCGCAACTTCGCCAGGCGGGCTCTCGGCCTGAGCGAGCGTCACCGCCTCCGATGCGCCGGACGCGATCCACCAGCGCAGAATCGCTACTTCCTCCTCCTTGAGCGGCGGTCGCCCTTCCGCCGGCATCGCCTCTTCGTGATCCGGCGGCAACGTGACACGGCGGAGAATCTCGCTGTTGTCGACATCGCCGGCACGGACGACGGGCCCGTGCTCCCCACCCTGTTTCAATCGGGCGAAGGAGTCCAAGCGAAGCTCGCCCTTGACCTTGCTGGAGCCATGGCAGGTCGTGCAGTTCTTGCGCAAAACGGGCTGCACGAGCGCGTTGAAGATCCGGCTGTCCGGCCCAATCGGCGGCGGCGGCTCCTCACGGCGCCAGGGTGCGTGCTCGGTAAGGTACGCTTCGCCGTGCGTGAGCTGACCGCCCAGATGGCCGGTCCACACCGTGAGCAGAAGCGCCAGCGCGAGCGCCGCGCGCGAGCCGGCCAGCCAACGTTGGAGCATGCGCGGGCCGGACGCGTGTGCCGCCATCACGCGTAGCGCCGCGGCAATGAGCATCGTGGACACGACGCCACTCGCGGCCCAGTAATGGCGAGACAGAATGCTTCCCGTCGTGCCTTCGCCCCGCGCGAGCAGCACACCGAGCGTGAACGCCACCAGCGCGCTCACCGCCCCGAGCACGAGGAGGAGAGGCACGGCGACCTCGAGCGAGCGCGTACGCGCGGGCCGAGCGGCCACGAGGTCGAGCGCAAACGCCAGCGGCACCAAGACGACTGGGAAATGGACGAGGAGGGGGTGGAAGCGGCCCAGGAATGCCAGCCAACCGCCCGCCGCGTCGCCCGAAGGGGGCACGAAGAGCGGCAAGAGGGGGGGCATCAACGCGATGAGCAGGGCCGCAACGATGAGCCAACGTTGAGCGCGCATTTGGTTGGACCGGCGATGCTCCCGAGGATATCATTAGCTAATTAACGCAGTCTGAACCCCTTGCGCCGGGGGGCTGCTACTATCGATCGCTTGATCAATGCTGGGAGCGCGGAGCCTTTCGTTTGCAGGCCGGAGCCTTCGGGTTGGCGTGCTGAGCGCGACAGCCGTTGCGCTCGGCGGCGGCCTCTGGTTCGGCACCGATTTGTTGCGGCCCCGCCAGGAGGTCGACTTCAGTCGAGACATCAAGCCCATCCTCAACCAGAACTGCACGACCTGCCACGGCGGCGTCAAGAAGGCCGCAGAGTTCAGCCTGCTCTTTCCGGAGGAGGCACTGAAGCCCACCAAGTCTGGCAAGCCTCCGATCGTCCCAGGCGATCCTGATGAGAGTCTCCTCGTGAAGCGGGTCGAGGCGACCGATCCCTCCGAGCGGATGCCGCTCGATCATCCAGCGCTCGCGCCGGAGCAAATCGACCTGCTGCGGAAATGGATCGCGGAAGGTGCGACCTTCGAGCCCCACTGGGCCTTCGTGGCGCCCGACCGTCCTGCGCTGCCCGCGCTCGAAGAGGCGGCGTGGCCGAAGACCCCGATCGATCGCTTTGTGCTCGCGCGCCTCGAACAGGAAGAAGTCCGCCCTGCGTCCGAGGAAGCGCGACGCAAGCTGTTGCGTCGCGTCAGCCTCGACCTCACCGGCTTGCCGCCGACCGAATCCGAGCTCGCCGCCTTCGTCGCGGACAAATCGCCGGGTGCCTATGAGCGCCACGTGGATCGTCTTCTCGCCTCGCCGCGGTTCGGCGAGCGATGGGCGCTGTGGTGGTTGGATCTCGCACGGTACGCCGATACCAAGGGGTACGAAAAGGACATGCCGCACGACGCATGGCCCTACCGCGATTGGGTGGTGCGTGCGTTCAATGACAACATGCCGTTCGATCGCTTCACGATCGAGCAGCTCGCGGGCGACCTGCTGCCCGATGCGACGGACGACAATCGACTGGCGACCGCCTTCCACCGCATGACGATGACCAATGACGAAGGTGGGACCGATGACGAGGAGTTCCGTATTGCGGCGGTGCTCGATCGCGTCAACACGACCTACGAAGTCTGGCAGGGTATGACGATGGGATGTGCCCAGTGTCATAACCACCCGTACGATGCGATCCGACAGGAGGACTTCTATCGCTCGATGGCGTTCTTCAACAATACGGCAGACGACGATCGCGAAGACGAGCTGCCGACCCTCGGCATCTACGAGACCGAGAGCGATCGCGCCACCGGCAGGCCGCTCGAGCACCGCATCCGTGAGCTGACCTTGCAGCGTGAGGCGATGGTCGAGCCGGAGCATCCGACCGACCCGCCGCGCATGCTCACGGGCGCTCCAAAGCGCGAGTACGATCGCTTGGGCACGCAACTGAAGCGCCTGGAGAAGCAGCTCGAGCCGCTGAGCAAGGCGGCGCTGCCGGTGATGGAAGAGCTGCCGGCCTCGGCGCGTCGTGAGACGCACATCTTCGAGCGCGGCAATTGGACAGCGCCAGGCGCGCTCGTCACCCCTGGCGTCCCTGTCTCACTGCCAGCGCTCCCGCGCGGCGCCCCGGCGAACCGGTTAGGGCTGGCTCGATGGCTCGTCGGCCCCGATAACCCGCTCACCGCACGGGTCATCGTCAATCGCTTGTGGGATCAGATTTTCGATACCGGTCTCGTCCAGACCGTTGCTGATCTTGGCTCCCAGAGCGAGACGCCGAGCCATCCGGAGCTGCTCGATTGGCTCGCGGTGCACTTTCGCGACGACCTGAAATGGGACGTGAAGCGCCTGCTGCGGTTGATGGTGACGTCGGCGACCTATCGACAAGACAACAGACCGCGCCAGGACGTGGCGGATCGCGATCCGCAGAATCAGCTGTTGGCGCGAGGACCGCGCGATCGCCTGAGCGCGGAGATGGTCAGGGATCAGGCACTCGCGGCATCAGGCTTGCTCAGCGCGAAGATGTTCGGACCGGCGGTCATGCCGCCGCAGCCGGAAGGTGTCTGGCGATCGCCGTACAACGATCTCACCTGGGAGACGTCGCCCGGTGAGGACCAGTATCGGCGTGGGTTGTACACGTTTTGGAAGCGATCTGCGCCGTATCCCTCGTTCATGGCGTTCGACGCGCCGTCGCGTGAGTACTGCGTGAGCCAGCGGGAGACGACCAATACTCCGTTGCAGGCGCTCGTGACATTGAACGATCCGGTATATCTCGAGTGCGCGATCGCGCTTGCGGAGGAGATGCGCTCGTGGGACGCCGATTCGTCGAGACACTTGGCACGCGCGTTCAAGCGGTTGACGGCGCGCGAGCCGAAGCCGGACGAGCTTGCCCTGCTCGTCGACTATTTCAACGGGGCCAAAGCGCGATACACAGCGCAGCCGGAGCAGGCCGATGCGTTGGCCAACGGCGACGCCGAGCTCGCCGCATACGTGGCCACGGCGAGCGTGATGCTGAACCTCGACGAGGCGCTCACGAAATAGGCGGCGCGGAGAAGTACCATGCGACTCGATCTTCTGACAGAGGCACGGCTCGAAGAGGCGCGGCTGACGACGCGGCGGCACTTCCTGCGCCGCTGCGGCCTCGGCCTTGGCGGGATCTATTTGGCGGGCCTTGGTGAACAGGCGTGGGGTGCCTCCGGGCCCGCCGACATCGATCTCACCAATCCTCTCTCGCCACGGCCACCGCAGTTTGCCGGCAAGGCGAAGCGCATCATCTACCTGCACATGGCTGGTGCGCCCTCGCAGCTGGAGATGTTCGATCACAAGCCCAAGCTCAGAGAGCTCGATGGCCAGCGCTGTCCGGACTCATTGCTCGCGGGACGGAAATTCGCCTTCATTCGCGGTGTGCCGACAATGCTCGGGCCGCAGTACGAGATGAAGCAGTATGGCCAGAGCGGCGCGTGGGTCTCCGAGCTGCTACCGGACTTCGCGAGCGTGGTCGACGATGTGTGCTTCATCAAGTCGATGTACACCGGCGAGATCAACCACGCGCCGGCGCAGCTCTTCGTGCACACGGGCGCGCCGCGTCTCGGGCGTCCGAGCTTCGGATCGTGGGTCGTGTACGGTCTCGGCTCCGAGAACCAGAACCTGCCGGGGTTCATCGTCCTCGTGTCGGGTGGACACGCCCCGGATGCCGGCAAGAGCGTGTGGGGGAGCGGCTTCCTTCCCTCTGTGTATCAGGGGGTGCAGTGCCGCAGCGATGGCGATCCAATTCTCTACGTGAAGAACCCAGACGGGCTGTCGCGCGAGGAGCGGCGAAAGGCGCTCGACGTGCTGAACGCCCTGAACCGCAAGCAGCTCGCAGAGGTGGGCGACCCTGAGACGCTGGCACGTATCGCACAGTACGAGCTGGCGTTCCGCATGCAGATCAGCGTGCCAGATGTGATGGACATCACGAAGGAGCCGGCTTACATCCACGAGATGTACGGAAGTGAGCCCGGTGCCGAGTCGTTGGCGAACAATTGTCTGCTCGCCAGACGCCTCGTCGAGCGCGGCGTGCGCTTCGTGCAGCTCTTCGACTGGGGCTGGGATTCACACGGCGCCTCCGAGGCTGAGGCGCTCAACAGCGGCTTCGTGCGGCAGTGCCGCGTGATGAACAAAGCGGTTGGTGCGCTCATCGCCGACCTCAAACAGCGCGGCTTGCTGCAGGACACCCTCGTCGTGTGGGGAGGGGAGTTCGGCCGGACGCCGATGCAGGAGAATCGTGGCGGCGTGATCAACAAGTTCGTCGGCCGCGATCACCATCCCGAAGCGTTCACGATCTTTCTGGCGGGCGGCGGCATCAAGCCGGGAATCAGCTATGGCGAGACCGACGAGCTCGGGTACACAGTCGTACGAGATCCCGTGCACGTCCACGACCTCCAGGCGACCATGCTCGATCGCCTCGGGTTCGATCACACGAAGCTGACCTACGATTATCTCGGCCGGCCGTTCCGGTTGACGGACGTAGAAGGGAAGGTGGTCCGACCCATCCTTGCGTAGGGCACTGCCGCCGCTACTCTTTGAGATACCCCAGATACGCTTCGAGTGCCGCCTGATTGTGCTGGCGGACGAAGTCTTGAACCGCGGCGACGTTGCGGGCCCGCAGGGCGGCCAGGATCGCCCGATGCTCCTGCTGCGCCTGTGCCACGCGATGCACGAGCACACCCTGGAAATAGAAACGGCGGACCCGCCCCCAGCGCGCCAGCACACGCTCGCTCATCTCTTGGAGCAGCGCGAGCTTTGGGATGGCGCTGATGGTCTGGTGAAACCGTGTGTTCAAGTCGGCCCACTGCTCGTAGTGTCCTGCCACCACCGCTTCGTCCATTCGATCGACGAGCGCAGCCAACGACTCGAGATCCTCGGCGGTGGCCCGCTCGGCCACGAGCTTTGTCGCGACCGTCTCGAGTCCCTCGAGCACCGTGAAGACGTCTTGGATGGACTCACGCGACACGGGCGCGACCGTGGTCCCGACGTGCGGGACGTTCACGACGAGTCCCTCCGACTGCAGCATGTGGAGCGCTTCGCGAATCGGGATGGTGCTGACCTTGAGACGGCGGGCGAGGTCATCGATCACGAGCCGCTCGCCAGGTCGCAGCTCACACGTCATGATGGCGTCGCGCAGCGTCAGGTACACGAACTCCTGCTTGGTGCGATGCCTCGTGTCCTTGGGAAGCGCCAGCGGCATAGATAGGATCAGAGGGTCCGCGTCAGCGTACTGCGTGCGAACGTCTGGCGCTACGTGTTCGACGCTGTCTTTCCCGCGACGCGTACAGGTCTGCCTTGTTCGGCCGCTGCATCTGCGGCGAGGCAGGACGCGGCAGAGCGGAGCGCTCGCTGCGGCCCGCAGGCCAGCGGCTTTTGGACCCGGATCGCTGCGCAGAACCCGGAGATCTCGGCACGGTACGCTGCCAGCCGATCGACCTGCTGAGAGGAGCCGCCGCGTTGCGACGGTCTCCCGGCGGCGGCATCAGCCCGACGACTCTCAGAAGCCTCCAGCACCGGGCCGGTTCCCTTTTGTGTGACCTCGATACCCGTGGCCTCGCGACCTCCCGCCTCGTCGAACAGATAGGCTTCTGCCTCGCCGCGCAGGATCAACGTGCCCCTGGTGCCGAAGAAGGTCTCGTAGTAGTGGTCGAATGCGTTGGACTCGATGCTGGAAAAGACGGCCGTTCGGCCGTCCGGATACTCGAACGTCGCGTAAATGTGATCGGCGACTTCGCGGCCATCGCGGAAGCGGTACACGCCGCCTGACGCAAAGACCGTTTCGGGCGCCGCGTCGAAGAACCAGTTCACGACCGCCACTTGATGACTGCCGAGCTCGGCGAGCAGCCCCCTCGAGTAGCGCTTGTAGAGGCGCCAATTGAGTAAGTGCTCGAAGGTCGGGTACCCCCACTTCGAGGGATCGTAGTCGGCTGACGGAGGCTCGCCTTTCCGCCGCCAGTTGCCGTTGCGGTGCCACGCCGTTCTTGCGTGATACACGTCGCCGAGCACACCCGCACGGACGATCCCCTCGTAAGCCGCTTGGTAAATGGAGTTGTAATAGCGCTGATATCCAACCTCGAGCACGCGCCGTTGCCGAGCCGCAGCCGCCTGCATGCGCTCACAGCCGGCGACATCCCAGGCCATCATCTTCTCGCAGAGGACATGCTTTCCCGCTTCCAGCGCGCCGACAGCGATGTCGGCGTGTGTCCACAAAGGGGTGGCTATGACAACGGCTTCGAGCCCTTCGTGCTCGAGCATGTCGCGCCATTCGATGTAATGGCGGGCACGCGGCCGGTTCGTCTTGGCCAGGACCTCATCAGCCGCCGCGAGCTGGGCAGGGTTGATATCGCAGATCGCGCGCACATCGCCAAACGCCTGATCGGTTTGGCCCAGAAGCACCCGTCCCTCGCCGCCCAGGCCGATGAAGCCCACGCGTACGGGGCCGCCCGGGACCGGTCCTTTGAGGGCTGCGGCGGTTCCGAGACCGGCCAGGGCCGGGACGCCGGCAATTGCCTTGAGAAAATTGCGACGGCCAACAGCTTGCTGCTCAGGAGTCAGATGCACAGGCCCTCCACAGCTACTCGGGCTCAGTTACCCGTGAATACCCTCGTCTGCCAGGCGCCAAAGCGACGACGACAGGTCGTGTATTCGGATACGCACAATTACGACTGCAGGATGTGCATATGATATACGAAACGGGGGCGATACGAGAAGGTCGTCATTTGGCGGCGCGTTGGCGAATACGCCTACCGTGGTCGAGACACTTGCCGAGGTGTTGGACGGCGCGTTCGGCGAACGCGCCCTACCTACGATGGTCCCGACTTCCAGGCGGGGCTCCGGTGGCCGATGTTCGGTAGGTGAGCTGCTCGACCACGGTTACGTGTCGAGGTCACTCCATCTCTTCATCGGCCCAGGGCAGCGGTTGCGGGCCGGGACGAATGCCCGCAATGTCCGGATCTTCGTCTCCCTCGCGGGCAGGCGCCTCTGACCGGCGCACCTTCGTGGCCTGTCGCCGCGCGGCTTTCTGCCGTTGTCGGTCCATCCGCGCGCGTTCTCGTTCACGTTTGAGCTGAGTGGGTCTCGACCGAGCCATCCAGGTGTCCTCCTCGGGGGCAGGCTAGTCACGTGCTCCGGCCAACGGCTGCCCGGTACTCTTGGGCGTGGCCCGCTTGCGCTTGGCTGCCTTGCTCCGAGGTGGCGGCGCCGGCTCGTCGGTTGGCTCGAGCACGACGAGACTTGTCACGAAGGTGCGGAGGCCGTGCTGATCGAAGTCAATGACGGTGTGGCGCACATTGGCGTCGGTGACGGTACCGGGCCCATAGTTGGCCTGCGTGACGCGGTCGCCCTTGGCATACAGTCGCATAGAACTCCTTTGTGCGGAAAGCGGATCTCCGACCGGCAGGGCCTAGCCCGTGACGCCGAGGCTGGCTCAATCGACCCCGATGTGAGGCGGAGCGTGCGGGCTGAATCCGCAGCTCTTGGAAGTGTACATCATTGCGGCTCAGACCGAAAGGGAGCCCGGGGGGCGAAAAGTGAGTGGCGAGTGACTGGTCGAGGTGTCCGTCGCGGCGCGTTCGGCGCACGCGCCCGGCTCAGAGCGCTGGAGGCTCGATCTCAATCGGCACGTCGTATTCGTAGGCGACCTGTGACTTCATGTCGAAGAGGCCGGTGCGCGTCTCCATCTCGGCGCGTTGGGGGAGGCCGTCTTCCGTCCGAACCCAGGCCTTGCCCGTACCGTCGAAGATCAAGCCGAGCGCCTTCCACCGAAATCGGAATGTGTAAGTGGACGAGGGGGCGCCCGCCAGCGTCTCGGTGCCCGTCAGCTCGACGTCGGTGATCCCGCCGGAAAGCATCTGTGTGAGGTCGGCGGAGGGCTTTGGTGCGGAGGTGCGCTTACCGGCCTGCCATCGGCCGTTGGCCTGCATGTACGTCTTGTTCCCAACCGCAATGATCTCGCCCGAGAACTCGCCGCGCTTCCACGCCACCCGCGCCCGATCCGGTGCGGCGTGCTCGGAGATGCGCACCATCGGCTGAATACTGAGCCCAATGTTCGTGGTGACAGTCGATCTGTCCGTGAACCGGTAAGGGTAGGCCGTCTGCAGCTTGTCGAACGCGCGGACGAGCGCCTTGTGGGTCGGCTCGGCGGCCGCGGCGCGCGCCTCGGCCTCACTGGTTGCGCTGACGCCAGCCGATGCCGCCTGCGCGGCTCTCGCCGCAGATCGGACCGTTTCCGCGCGGTTCTCGCGCGGCTCCTGGCTGCAGGCGGACCACCACAGCAGGCCTGTCGTCAAGAAGAGCGCGGTGGCTCTCCCCCTCAGATCAACGGACAATCTCATGACCCGTTCCTGCGAAGACGAGCGCCTGGGCGCTTCAACGGAGCTGTGCCAAGATTTCGGCTTCCTGATCGGCCGGCAACTTGCCGATCCAGGAGTCGGTGACCTCGCCCTTGTCGTTGACCAGGATCAAGGTGGGAGTGCCAACGACGTTGAGGGAGCCCAGTGGCTGCTGCCTCACCTCCTTGAGCGGCACGTTGAGGGAGTCGAGATATTTGCGCCCTTCGCTGACCTCTTGAGGGAGCACGGCGATCAGCTGGACGTCGGTCCGAGCGCGTGTTTCCTTGATGAGCTGCTGATAGAAGGGCGCGCTCTCTGAACAGAACCGACACCCGACGGCGAGCGCGAGCACGAGCGTCTTCTTGCTCTTCTGCCAGTCGACCTGTTCCACCGAGACTTTGGTGCCCGCCTCGATCTCGCTCGGTCCGCCGCCTCGCGGACTGAGCACGAACATCTGCAGCAGAATCAGGCCCAAGAACAGTGCCACGACGACGATGGCGACATTGGCCACCACCTCGATCTTCTTCGCGAAACCACCCATATGTCCGTCCTGGGAGTTGTTGAGGTGTGTAAGTCTAACACGAGCAAGGAGCGTTCGGCGAACGCGGCCTACGAGACGCGGAGGATCCCGACACCTCGGCGAGGCATCCGCAAACGAGGCATCGCTCAGAGCGCTGACAAAGAACCCTTCGTCGGGCCCTGAGCGATGCCCACAGCTCTCACCGGTACGCGATTACCCGGTGATGATGCACAGAACGCCGCACAGCGTCGAGAGTACGGCAGCTCCGAATCCGCACACCAGCGAGCCGATGCCGCCGGGATTCGTGAGCAAGCAGTACTGCGCCTCGATGACCATCGCCTCGAGACACTGCGCACGGCAAATTGGCTGTTGGGCGAACACCGGAGCGGCAAAGAACGCGCCCATCAACCCAGCCAACACGAGCATCCGAAACACTAGCCCATTGATTCTCGCTTTGATCATTGTCCACCCCCGGGTTTAACCGGTGATAACAGGCTCATCATGAGCCTCTCGTGATCCATCACGACCCATGTGCTTTGGCTTACCAGCAGAATGCGTCACACAGAATCTCCTGGTTGTAGGCCTGCCACGAGCAGACTATCCCCATGAGACCGGTGGAGTTGCCCAGGGCACAGAACGAAAGAGCGACCTGATACTTCTGGATACAACCCTGGAAGCACAGTTCGCGCGATTGGGCGTACGCGGGCACCGTGTACACCGCGCCGACCAACATGACCAGCATTACCAAACGAAGCAACAGCGTTTTGGTCATTGTCATCCTCCTGTTGAGCTACCGGCGCGAGTCACACCTCGCTGGATCGCACGATCGAGACACCACGCCTCGACATGTCCAGCGCCTGCGACCCGGTGTAGGCGAACGCAGAACAGAACGCACGACCTCGTCCCGTACTGCGACGCCCGTGGAGAAGCCAACGCTGGTATCCTTCGCGCCGCGCTCGGCACGACGCGGGACCTGGACAGCATTGGGTGGCTCACCCAAGTGAGCCGGGCCTTGGATCGGTCGATCCCAGGCGTTTAGATCGGGAGCGTGCCGCCGAGCGCGCCGCCGAGCAGACCCGAGACGATTCCCAGGACGGGCTCCAATAGGCCAAAGACGAGAGCAAGAACGACGTCGAGTCCCATGGGTTCATACCTCCTTTTGCTGCGGGCTACCTGGAGCTCATGCACCCGCCATCCTTCAGGTTCGGCATCTCTGCCGTGCGGGTGGCCACCAGCGCCGAGCCTGGGGAGTTGCTCGAGTCACCGGCGTGACGAAATCTGGCGCGTTTTGGGGATCCGACACCACGTCACTGCATGAGCAGCGCGTAAGGTAACCCAGGCGGAGTATAGTGTCAATAGGGTCATTCCCCCTAGTGCGCCGGATGCGCGCGTAAATTCGAGAAGATGCGGCTCAGGGCTGTCTCAATCTACGCGAGAAGTGATGCGCAAGCGCACACGGTAGCGATATCAATAAGCTCATATTATACAGACATATAATAGAGATCATTCGCACTAGCATTTCCAGCCGCATCGACCCGCCATCGTTGGGCACTGACATACTATTCCAGAGATCACTATTGATGACGGATCCGCCGTGTTAAACGATCTTATACATGCTACTGCCGAGTATGTTATTGCTCGTATACCATCTCCGTCACCGGACATGACGGGAGGCAGAGCCGCTTGCCTGGTTATGCGACCTGCAGTGGCCGTCGTATACGAGCGTAGGGGCGATCGGACGATCGCCTTGCCTGTATGCGGTTTTACGAATGGTAAGATGCCTTCTCCGATGCCTGTTTCCACGGACGCTGTCACCGCTCAGCGCGAGGCGCTCGATCGCTGGACGCGCGAGATCGTGCAATGGCACTTCGATCCGGCCACGGGAACACCGTTTTGGCTGGAGTACGCGGCGCGCCTCGATTGGGATCCGCGCGTTGAGATCCGCTCCTACGAGGATTTGTCGAAGTTCGGTGCCTTTCAGGATGACTGGCTGCGCGGCGGACCGGTGCGCCGCTGGGTGCCGCACGCCTACGTCGGACGACCCGTGTCGCTCTTCGAGACCGGCGGCAGCACAGGCGTCCCGAAATCGCGGATCAACATCGAAGATTTCCGCATCGACTACGAGCAGTTCAGCGACACCTTGCCCGACAGCGGCTTTCCTCCGGGCAGCGATTGGCTCGCCATCGGCCCAACCGGGCCACGTCGTCTGCGGCTCGCGGTCGAGCATCTGGCCCAACATCGAGGTGGCATCTGCTTCATGGTGGACCTCGACCCACGCTGGGTCATCAAGCTGATCAAGAGACGCGCCTTCGAAGAGGCGGAGCGCTACAAACAGCACGTCATCGATCAGGCGCTCACCCTGCTCCGCGCGCATGACACCATCCGGTGCCTCTTCACGACGCCCAAGCTGCTCGAAGCGTTGTGTGAGAAGGTGTCGCTCCGCAAGATGGGCATCGTTGGCGTCTTCTGCGGCGGGACGGAGATGACGCCACAGTTCCATCGCTTTGCCGTCGAGGAGCTCCTCGACGGCGTCTACTTTGCGCCCACCTATGGCAACACCATGATGGGGCTCGCCGTGCACAAGCCCTTCGTGCCGGAAGACAACTACGCGGTGATTTACTATCCCCCCGCGCCCCGAGCGATGCTCGAGGTGGTCGAGCCGGACCAGCCCGATCGGCTCGTCGCATACGGCGAGACTGGGCGCGTGCGCCTCTCCACGCTCACCAAGGAATTCTTCATGCCACGATTGCTGGAGCGTGACGAGGCGGAGCGCGAGCCGCCATGCGAGCCCTATCCCTGGGATGGCGTGCGCAACGTGCGGCCCTTCTCGCGTTTTGAGGGGTCAGTGGTTGAGGGGGTTTACTAGTGGGAAGGGATCTAGGGATCTAGGGATCTAGGGATCTAGGGGTCGAGGTTTTATCCCTTGGCCCCTTGGCTCCTTGACCCCTTTATCCCTAGAAGAAAGCGAGCGAAGCGAGCTGATCGATGCTGCACATTCCCTTATTGAGACACGGCACTCCGTACAAGAGCTTGGACGAAGTTCTCGTGCCGCACCATCGCACGGCACAGCCGTTTGTGGCCGTGAGCCAGGCGAACGTGGGGCTCATCCGCCGCGACCTGTTGCCGGCAGGACAAGCGGCCGCCCGGCAGCGGCTCGCCGCGCTCTCGGTCGAGCGTCTCCTTGGGATCTGCCGGGAAGCAGCCGATCGGTTCCTCCATGGGACGCTGCCGCTTGGCGACGACCGTCAAGCGCCGCAGGACTACGTCGAGCAGGTGTCGGCGACCACCGGGCTGCCGTATGCGCTGGCACAGCGAAACATGGGCCGGATAGCCGACGTGCTCACCGAGATGCCGCGCGTCATCGATGGCCTGACACGTCGGCTCGACCTGCGTGTCCTCGATGTCGGCGTCGGCGAAACAGCGGGAGCGGTCTTGAGCTTCGTGGCCCGCACGCAGGCGCTTGGGGTCGTTCTGCCGAGTAATTCACCTGGCGTGCACGCCTTGTGGACTCCGGCGGTGCCGCTGAAGGTGCCGCTCGTCTTGAAGCCTGGCAGTGCCGAGGTATGGACGCCGTTCCGGCTCGCGCAGGCCTTCATCGCGTCGGGCTGCCCGCCAGAGGCCTTCAGCTACTACCCGTCGGATCACGCCGGCGCTGGCGAGATCGTTCGCCAAACGGGCCGTTCCATGTTTTTTGGTGATGCCGCCTCTGTGGGCATCTTCAGCGGAGACCCGCGTGTGGAGCTGCACGGTCCTGGGTACTCGAAGGCGCTCATCGGGCCGGACCAGATCGATCGCTGGACGGACCACCTCGATCTGCTCGTGTCGTCCATCGCCGACAACGGCGGCCGCTCGTGCGTGAACGCCTCCGGCGTGTGGGTTCCCGCGCGGGGCCGCGAGGTCGCCGAGACGCTCGCCGCTCGCCTTGCGGCGATCGAGCCGCGCCCGGCGGAGGATCCGGCGGCTCTGATCGCGCCGTTCACCGATCCCCGCGTGGCCAAATGGGTCGACCAACAGATCGAAGCGGGATTACGCGAGCCAGGTGCCATCGACGTCACGGCTGGCCGCCGTCAGGGGCCACGCTGCGTTGAGCAGGATGGATGCACGTACATGCTGCCGACGATTGTCTATTGCGACAGCCCCGCACACCCGCTAGCGAATCGAGAGTTTCTCTTCCCCTTCGCGAGTGTGGTGGAGCTCTCGCCCGACGAGATGGCGTCCTTGCCGGAGGCCATGGGACCCACGCTGGTGGCCACCGCCCTGACATCGGACCAAGCCCTGACCTCACGCCTCATCGCGTCGCCGCTCGTCGATCGCTTGAACCTGGGGGCCATCCCCACCAACCGGATCGCCTGGGACCAGCCGCACGAGGGCAACCTCTTCGAGCATCTGTACGCGCGTCGCGCGTTTCAGCAGGCCGCGTCCACGATCGGGAGCGCCGCCTGACGTGCAGATTCTCGCAATCACCGCGGGCGCGGGCGCGATGTATTGCGGGAGCTGCCTGCGCGACAACGCCCTGGCGGCCGAGCTCCTCGCGCGCGGCCACGACGTGGTCCTCGTGTCGGTGTACACCCCCACGCGGACCGATGAGCGGAACGTCAGCCGCCATGAGGTGTTGCTCGGCGGCATCAGCGTCTATCTCGAAGAGAAGATTCCGCTGTTTCGATACACACCGAAGGTGCTGGACCGGCTCTGGGATGCTCCAGGGGTGATCCGTGCCGCGACGCGGAGGGCGGTGAGCACTGACCCCGCGACGCTGGGTGAAATGACCGTGTCGATGCTCCGAGGCGAGCATGGTCCCCACCGGAAACAGATCGCCAAGCTCCTCGACTGGTTGCGCGATCAGGTGCAGCCGGACTTGACCATCTTGCCGAACTCGTTGCTGATTGCGCTCGCAGGGCCGATTGCCCGCGCGACGAGGCGGCCCGTTGGCATCACGTTGCAGGGAGAGGATCTCTTCCTCGACGGCTTGCGCGAGCCGCATCGGGCCCAGGCGCTCGATCTGATCAGGCAGCAGGTGGACACGGTCGACGCGTTCTTCGCCGTCAGCGAGCTCTACGCGCCGCACATGGCGCGGCTTCTCGCCATCCCGGCGGAGAAGATGCACATCGTGCCGCTCGGTATCAACGCCGACGACTTTCAGCGGCGTGGCGCGCGCGGCCGCGACCTGGTCCGCATCGGCTTCCTGGCCCGCATCGCGCCGGAAAAGGGCTTGCACGTCCTCTGCGAGGCATATCAGCGGCTACGTGCGCGCTCCCACGGCCTGCCGACAATGCGCCTCGAGGCGGCTGGCTACCTTGGCCCGGAGCAACGCGGTTATCTGGCCGGCATCGAGCGCCAGATGCGGGAAGCAGGACTCGCCGCGGAGTTCCGGTATCTCGGGGAGCTGGATCGCGCGGGGAAGGTCGAGTTCTTGCAGAGTCTCGATGTCTTCTCCATGCCGGCGACCTACGATGAGCCGAAGGCATTCTCCGTGCTCGAAGCCATGGCGAGCGGTGTGCCGGTCGTGCAACCGCGCAGGGGAGCGTTGTCGGAGATCATCGAGAAGACCGGCGGCGGTCTCTTGGTCGATCCGGAAGACGTGGACGCGCTCGCCGAGGGGCTTCGCCGCGTCCTGGGCGATCCCTCTCTAGCTGAGCGTCTGGGCGCGGCAGGTTACGCCGGTGTGCGCGATCACTACAGTACGGCGCGGATGGCAGATCGTGCGCTCGAGGCGTACACCGCCGTCATCGGCCGTAGATCAGACGCCCGACCTGAAGGTCGGGCCTACATGGCATCGTCCCTGGAGTGAGGTGTAGGCCCGACCTTTAGGTCGGGCATGCTCGGCGGGACCAATGCAGAATCCGCTACAAATGAGGTATGTCTGGACTGCAGGCTGCTGACGTCAGCAAGAGCTATCCCACGCCGCGTGGTGACCTCGAGGTGCTCTCGGGAGTTTCGTTGACGCTTGCTCCGGGAGAGGCCGCGGCAATCATGGGGCCGTCGGGCAGCGGTAAGAGCACGCTGCTGTACATCCTTGGTGCGCTCGAGTCACCCTCTTCTGGACAGGTGACCCTCGACGGGGAAGATCCCTACGGGCTTCCAGAGCCCGCCCTTGCACGGTTTCGTAACCAGAAGATCGGGTTCGTGTTTCAGGACCATCTCTTGCTCCCGCATTGCTCGGTGCTCGAGAACGTTCTGGCGCCGACACTCGTCGACCGCGGTCGTGACGCGGTGGCAGACCGCGCGCGTGCGCTGTCGTTGCTCGAGCAGGTGGGGTTGATCGACCGAATCGAGCATCGGCCAGCCGAGCTGTCGGGTGGGGAGCGACAACGTGCCGCCCTTGCGCGCGCGCTGATTCGCCGTCCGCGCGTCGTGTTGTGCGACGAGCCCACGGGTAATCTGGATCGTGCGGCGGCAGAGGCGGTGGTCTCGTTGCTCGTGGAGCTGCACCAGCGCGAGCAGGTCATCCTCATTCTCGTGACGCACAGCACGGCCGTCGCCGAGCGTGTTCCCGTGCGATTCGACCTGGTCGAGCGGCGTTTGGTGCGCCGCGAGCATGGGTGAGGCGATGACGTTCAGCACCCTCGCACGGCGCGCCTTCGTCTACTACCGGCAGACCAACGCAGCGGTCGTGCTCGGGATGGCGTGTGCGGTTGCCGTGCTATCTGGCGCGTTGCTGGTCGGCGAGTCGGTGCGGGAGAGCCTGCGCGAGCTGTCCGTGGGGCGACTTGGCCAAACAGATCTCCTGGTCACCTCCGAGCGCTTCTTTCGGGAGCAGTTGGCGACCGACGTCGATCCACAGGGCGCGGTTGCGGTGCCCGTGGTGGTTGTAGATGGGCTCGTTAGCGACGAGCGGAGTGAGCAGCGTTCCTCTCGCGTGGAGGTCTTTGGTGTCGACCGGCGATTCTGGCGTTTCCACGGGGTCGAGGCGCCCGCCCTCGACGCCTCGGATGCGTGGGTGAGCCCAGGCCTCGCGCGCGAGCTGGCCCTGGTGCAAGATGATCCGCTGCTCATCCGCACGCGGAAGCCGTCAGCCATTCCTGGAGAGTTCCTGCACGGCCGCCGAGACGAGGTCGGTCGGACGATGAGAATGCGCGCTGCTGGGATACTGGAGCGCGCACAGCTCGGCGAGTTCAGCCTGAAGCCGCAGCAGGATGATGTGCGAGCGGTGTTCCTTCCGCTGGAACGTCTGCAGCGGGACCTCGAGCAACAGGGACGTGTGAATGCGATCTTGATCAACTGCCCCGAGCCGAGCGAGAGCTCGGCGGACTGCGCGCGTCCCGTTCGCCAACATGCGACGCTGGAAGATCTCGGGCTCGTCGTGCGGCCGGTTGCGAGCGGCACCGCTCTGTCACTGGAGAGTCGATCTGGCCTTCTCGCCGAGCGTGTTGCCCGGGCGGCAACCGAGAGCGCCTCCGCGAGCGGCCACCATGCATCACCCCTGTTGACGTACGTCGCCAACGCCATTCGCTACGGCGATCGCGAAGTACCGTACTCGCTCGTGACCGCGCTCGACGAAAGGGATATTTTTCGGGCAGCTGAAGCGAGCGAGAGCCGGCTGCGGAGGCCGCCCCTGCTTTCGAGCGACGTCGCGACAGGCGCTGTTCCAGACATCGTCGTGAACACGTGGGCTGCGCGGGCACTCGGCGTCAGTGGAGGGGAGCGCGTCGCGCTCGAGTACTACGTGTGGGAGGGCTCGGGACGGCTCGATACCCGTGCCGCAGACTTCCGCGTGGCCGCCGTGGTGCCGATCACGGCGGCGGATCGTGACTTCGCCCCCAACTATGAAGGAATCAGCGACGCCACGAGCGTGGCGGAGTGGGAGCCCCCGTTCCCCGTGGATCTCGGGAAGATTCGGCCGGCAGACGAGGAGTACTGGGAGCGCTACCGGACAACGCCAAAGGCGTTCGTCCCGCTCGAAGCCGGCCAGCAGCTCTGGGGATCTCGGTACGGGCAGCTCACCGCGGTGCGCGTGCAGCTAGCGGCGGGAGCGAACGTGCAAGCGGCACGCGAGCAGTTCCAACGAGCGCTGCGCGCGAAGCTCGATCCGCTCGCCTCTGGGCTCGTCGTGCTTCCTGTTCGGGAGCAGGCGCTGCGCGCGTCCGTCGGTGCGACCGACTTCGGCGAGTACTTCACCTATTTCAGCTTCTTCCTTGTCGTGGCCGCGTTGCTGCTCGCGGCGCTGTTCTTTCGCCTCGGGATCGAGCAACGGATCCAGCAGGTTGGGGTGCTCCGAGCCGTCGGCTATTCATCCGCTGCCGTCCGTCGGCTCTTTCTTCTGGAGTCGGTCGGCCTCGCGCTCGCGGGTGGTGTCCTCGGCATGTTCGGTGCGCTCGCCTACGCCTGGCTCATCATGTTCGGCCTGCGCACCTGGTGGGTGGGCGCTGTCGGCACGACGCTTCTCGAGCTCCATCCCTCTCTCTTGACGCTGGGTGCCGGCGCTCTCGGCGGACTGCTGATTGGTGTGGCGGTTATTTGGTGGACGCTCCGCTCACTGCGACGAACAGCGCCGCGTGCGCTGCTTACGGGGGATGTCGCGTCCGCGTTCGGCGGACGATCGCCTCGCTCTTCAGGTCGCCTCCGACTCGCCGCGGGTGCCCTTGGTGTTGGGGCGGTGGCACTAGCCGCCGCTTCGGCGGCCGGTTTGATTGGCGAGACCGCTGGCTTCTTCGGTGCGGGAACACTCCTGCTCGCGGCGGCGCTGTCCGCCTTCAGCGCCTACCTCGCCCGCGGAAAAGGGAGCGAAACCGCGTGGGCCGTTGACGAACGCATCGGGCCGAAAACGGGGACAGTCCCCGTTTTCGCTCCCTATTCCGTGCCTCGGTTGGGCATCGGGTACGCAGGATGGCGGCGTGGCCGGAGTGTGCTCTCCGCCGCGTTGATTGCCTCAGCAGTGTTCCTCATCGTCTCCGTGGAGGCATTCCGGCGTGAGGGCACTGCAGACGCCGCCGACAAACGCTCTGGTACCGGCGGGTATGCGCTGATTGCCGAGTCGCTGCTGCCGCTCTTTCACGATCCGGAAGCCCCCGAAGGGCGCGACGCCCTGAACCTGATACCGGATTCGAGCTCCGATCCTCATGCCTCGTTTTCTCTGACGCGTTTGCGCCTGCGCTCTGGAGACGATGCAAGTTGTGTCAATTTGTATCGCCCTCAACGCCCGCGTGTGGTCGGTGCGCCTGCCGCGTTCATCGACAGCGGCCGGTTCGCCTTCGGTGCCACGACGGCGTCGACCGATGAAGAACGGCGCAACCCTTGGGTGTTGCTCCGTCGGCGTGATGCCGGGGGGGCAGTGCCGGCGATTGCGGACGCCACGTCGCTTCAATACGTGTTGCACGCCAGCGTCGGTGACGAGCTGGTCATCGATGAAGGGACAAACCCCATCCGTCTACGCATTGTTGCCGCGCTCGCGGACAGCGCATTGCAAGGAGAGCTGATCATCGACGAACGGCGATTTCTCGAGCTCTTTCCCGACGAGGAAGGCTATCGCTTCTTTCTGATCGACGTCGAGTCGACACCTGCCGGCTCGTCGGCGGGCGCGGCGGCGGTGACCAGCTTTCTCGAAGGCCGGCTCGACGATTTTGGCTTCGACGTCTCCTCGACGACGGAGCGGCTCGCTGCGTTCCACCGTGTGGAGAACACGTATCTCTCGACGTTCCAGGCGCTGGGTGCACTGGGACTGTTGCTTGGGACGATTGGTCTGGCAGCCGTCGCCGTGCGCAATGTGCTCGAGCGGCGACGTGAGCTTGCGCTCTTGCGCGCGATCGGATACCGTCGGCGCGATCTCACCACGATGATTGTCGCCGAGAATGCGATGCTGCTCGGCGTTGGACTTGGGGCGGGTGTTGCGGCCGCGCTCGTGGCGGTCGCGCCAGTCGCGCTCGAGCGCGGCGGGCGCCTGCCACTGCTCTCGCTCACAGCGTTGGTGCTAGCGGTCATTGCCGCCGGGCTGCTGTCCTCCGTTGCGGCGGCGAGGGTCTCCGCCCGCGCACCGCTTCTGGCGGCGCTGCGCTCCGAGTGAACGTAACGAAACACCGGCAGCTTCAGACCTGCCTGTGTTCGCGATGAAGACCGCCGTAGCGCAGGCCTTCAGGCCTGCCTGCGTGCGCGATGGAGACAGCCGTAGCGCCGGCCTTCAGGCCTGCCTGCGTGCGCGAATGGCTATCCGTAGGTCTTCGTGAACTTACGAATCGAATCTACGGTGCGAGGATCTCCTCAATCCGATAAACTTCTGATCCGCTGAACGGATAGCTTAGAGGGTCCTTCGTCAGTCCTGCCCGGACGGGGTTCCCGAGGATATACCGGATGACGTTCTCGGTCGCTTCATCGTCTCGAAGGATTCGATCGTGGTAGCTTGGTTGCCACAATCTCTCGCCGGTGCGTTTCTTGAAGGCGAATCCCGCCCGCTGCTTGAAGTCCTTCACGAAGCTCGGGCAATGCGACGCGTCACGAGCTCCCTCGGCCAGGACATGGAGGTGGTTAGGCATGAAGCACCATGCCAAAAGTTGCATTGAGAAACGAGCGGCAGATTGCCGTAAGTGCGACACCGTCTCCTCTACCGTTGCCGAAGCCTCGAAGTAACGCTGCCGCTTGCAGGTGCAACAGGTCAGCAAATATCGGTAGCAACCGAGATAGTCGAACGCGCGCAGGCGAGGACGACGCGGCAGCATGCGTTGAGAAGGCGCAAGGTCCGTGCCTGTGGGCAGGCCTAAAGGCCTGCGCTACGCCTGCGCTGTGTCTGCGCCGCGCGTGGAAACCGTCCGGCAGCGGACAGGCGCGGTTGCGTGGAAAAGACACAGCTTCAGCTTCGCACCGGGATCGCCCGTGCTCATCGACGTGGATGGCCAGCCGCAGCTGGTGGCATTCAGCGGCGACGAGGTTGCAGGGATCGACCCAGCGAACGGCGACCTGCTCTGGCGCCATCCGCACAAGACCGACTACGGCCTCAATATCAGTACACCGGTGTGGGGACGGGACAATCTACTCTTCCTTTCGTCGGCGTACAACAACGGCAGCCGCGTGCTGCAGCTCACCCGAAGCGGCGGCAAGACGAATGTCAAGGAGCTCTGGTTCAACAACCGGATGCGCGTGCACATCGGCACGGTGATCCGCCTCGGGGACCACGCCTACGGAGCGAGCGGCGACTTTGGCCCCTCGTTCATCACCGCTATCAACGTGAAGACCGGTGAGATCGCCTGGCGCGATCGCTCCTTCGCGCGCGCGCAGTTCGTGTACGCGGACGACAAGCTCATCATCCTCGACGAGGACGGCGCGCTCGGCATTGCCACGGTCTCGCCGAAAGGGCTGAAGGTGCACACCCGAGCGGACGTGCTGACGAAGATCGCGTGGACACCGCCGACGCTCGTTGGCACCCGGCTGTACGTTCGTGACCGGCAGAATATCGTCGCGCTGGACTTGGGAGGCAGCAGTTAGGATTCGGCGCGAAACGGCCGGGCGTATCTGGGCGTATCGTAGTGGGGGCCGAGCCCTCGTGTGAGATACCATCACAAGCGATGAAATCAGGAGCGTTGCGCATCAAGGAGGGAACTGTGCGTTGGGTGCTTACCTCGTGCGTGGCCGTGGTGCTTGCCGCCGGTGTCGTCGTCGAGGCCGAAAACTGGCCTCAGTGGCGTGGCCCGCAAGGAAACGGCGTCAGCTCCGAAAGTGGCCTGCCCGTGAGCTGGTCCACGACCGAGAACGTGGCCTGGAAGCTCACCATGCCGGAGTTCTCGGGCTCGACGCCGATCATCTGGGGTGAGCGAATCTTTCTGAACACCGCCGATGGTGACGAGCTGCAGCTCTGGGTCCTCGATCGGACGAAGGGCGACCTGCTCTGGAAGCAACCGCTCGGCGGTGGCAACTTCAAGATCCGCAAGCAGAACATGTCCTCGCCGTCGCCGGTCACCGATGGCCAGCACGTGTGGGTGATGACCGGCACGGGTGTCTTGACAGCCTTCGATCTCTCTGGGAAACAGCTCTGGACCCGTGACATCCAGAAGGATTACGGCGCGTTCGGCCTCAACTGGGGCTACGCGTCGTCGCCGTTGCTCCACGACGGCGCGCTTTTCGTCCAGGTCCTCCACGGCATGAAAACGGATGACCCGTCGTACGTGCTGCGTATCGATGCTCAGACTGGCAAGACCGTATGGCGTATCGAGCGGCCGACCCCTGCGATTCGCGAGTCACCGGACTCGTACGCCACACCGGCGTTGTTGCAGTACGGAGATGCCACCGAGATCGTCGTCGTTGGCGGTGATGTCGTCACCGGCCACGACCCGGCGAGCGGAAAGGAGCTGTGGCGTTCCGGCGGCCTGAACCCAGAGAACAATCCATTCAATCGCATTATCGCCTCACCGATCGTTGTGGACGACATCGTCTACGCGCCGTCGCGGGAGAAACCGCTGCTGGCGCTCAAGGCGGGCGGCCGTGGTGACATCACCGACACGCATCGCCTCTGGTCGTTCGACCGCGGGCCGGATGTACCAACGCCGGCGACCGATGGAGAATATTTCTACGTCGTGGACGACAAGGGAGTGGCGTACTCTCTCGACGCGAAGACCGGGAAGGTCATCTGGGGGCCAGAACGGCTCGAGCCGGGGACGTATAGCAGCTCACCTGTGGTCGCCGGTGGCAAGGTCTACGCCACCAACGAAGATGGCCTCACCAGCGTCTTCAGGGCCGGACCGAAGTTCGAGAAGCTTGCTGCGAACGCGCTCGACGACTATTGCCTTAGCTCGCCGGCAGTGTCCGACGGGCAGATCTTCCTTCGGACGACGAAGCACCTGTGGGTGATTGGCGAACGGAAGTAACGTTGAATCAAGCCTGTGGACGATAGTAGAGGACCAACGCCGCTCCAATCGACGCCAGCAGGAACCCGACGTACAGCATCGGGTTGGGTGCGGTCTTCGGCGGATGGATGGCGAGTGACACGAGAACATTGACGAGCGGCGCGCCACCAAAGACGAGCGGCATCACGTAGAACGGGAGACCGCCCGAGCGGAATGCATAGATGATGCACACCGCGCCAATGGCGCCGAGCACCCCAGCCACCAGCGCCGTCGTTACGCCGCCGGCGCTGAAGTCCCGCGCACCCAGAGTGCCTTGGTAGCTCAGGACCGCCAGAGGCACGACCACGCCGATCAAGAAGTACGCCACCCCTACGCAGAGTAGCGCTCGCAGGGGATTGCCAAGTCGAATCTGTCCCTGGTGTAGCAGCACACCATAGGTTCCCCACGAGAGAACCGCACCTCCAACGAACCAAAGCCAACTCATTTGTTCCTCCGCGTCTATCAATCCCTTACGGATACGGACGCCTCGGCGAGGCGTCTCTCTACCATGGTAGGGCGCGTTCGCCGAACGCGCCATGCTCGCGAACGGCCGCCTCGGCGAGGCCGCCCTACCTAGAAAACCAGCCGCACACCGAGCTGGATCTGCCGTGACGAGGTCACCGTCGAGGTGATGCGTCCGAAGGTCGGGAGCGGCGCCTCGTCGTCTGCCGCGCCCGCGAACGCCGTGAGGCTCGGCGGGCCGAAGTTCGTGTGATTGAGCACGTTGAAGGCCTCGATTCGCAGCTCGAGGCGCGCACCCGTGCCGAGCGCGCCGAGACGAGCCTGTTTCGTGAGTGAGAGGTCCAACGTGCGGAGATCCGGGCCGGTGAAGTCGCCTCGGCCGGTATTGCCAAACGTGCCAGCCGGCTGGAGCGCGAACGCGGCGGGATCGAACCACTGGTCAGGGCGCCCGAGGACCGCGTTCGATGCGTCGCGTCCTGGAGCGTAGCTGGCACGATCCTGCCCGATACCCGGTCCGAGCGAGGGGGTCCAGAGCGAGCGCGATCGGTTCTGCTGTACGAAGACCGTGAGCGGATTACCGCTCCGCATGGTGAGGATGCCTGCGAGCTGCCAGCCGTCGACGAGCGCCCTCGCCAGGCCTCCTGTATTGCGCGCGAACGGCAGCTGCCATGTCGCGCTCATCACCCAGCTGTGTGTCGCGTCGAAATCGGATCGCCCCTTGTTGTAGTCAGGGATGAACTCCGGAAACGCCGATGTCGTCCCGTTGGTCGCGTCCGAGAAGAAGGTCGACGCCTGCGTCGTGTCCTCGCTCCGCGAGAGCGTGTAGGAGGACTGCAGCATGAACCCATCTCGCCAGCGTCGCCGCAGGTCGATGACGAGCGCTCGGTACCAGGAGTCGCCATCGCTGCTCTTGATCTCGATGGTGGAGAAGCTCGAGTTCGGCCGCGGCGTGCCGGGCGGGATGAAAAGAGAGCCGTCCGGGAGCTGTTCCGGCGTCGGCACGTTCGCGTCGCTGCTGCGCAGGAGATGTTCTCCCCGAGATCCCGCATAGCTGACCGTAGCGACCATCTCCAAAGGGAGCGCGCGCTGAAGGCTGACGTTCCAGACGTGGACGCGCGGATTCTCCAGGTCCCATTGCACGGGGCGAATCGAGTTGCCCACGGCGCGGTCGAACGGCGGCACGGGGAAGGTCGGGTTGGAGATGATGACGCGCGGTGTGGCGGGCGGATTCGTCACCGTGACGATGAGGTTCTGCTGGTTGTTCGTGTTGAAGTAAAGGCCGTAGCCGCCGCGGAGGGACGTGCGACCGCTCCCGCCGATGTCCCATGCGAAGCCGCCGCGTGGCGACAGGTTGGTGAGCGTCGGATTTTGATAGAGCTGGCCAACGGTCGGCTCCTGATCGGTCAGATCGATGATGGTCGAGTCGCGCCCGTGGATGTCCTTCGGCATCGTGGTGAGCTCGTACCGCAAGCCGCCGTTCACCGTGAGATGCGGTGTGACCTGGAACTCATCCTGCGCGTAGAAGCCGAAGAGCGTGAAGCGCCAATAGCGGTCAATCTGCCCCTCGGGCATCAAGCCGATGAAGGTCAGTGGCTGGTTGGCCAAGAAGGTTTGCAGATTGGCGAATCGAAAGATACCAAGACTAAAGGTCGGGTTGACCATGTTGTCTTGATAGCGCTCGATGAGCGCCCCCGCCTTCAGGAGGTGCCGGCCGCGCGTGTGAATCAGATCGTATTGGAGACTGAACACGTTCTGCACGAGGCCGAGATTCGCGGAGGACTGCGGTCCGAACCTGCGGAGGCCGCCGATGTCGACGTCGCCAATGATGGACTGGCCGGGCACGAATGGCGTCAGCGGCTGCGACAGATTGGCCTGGACCGTTTGGCCGATGCGCGTCCGGCTGAAGCCGATCCGGAACGTGTTCAGCGTCCGGTCCGATGTGACCTGCCGGTACTCGCCCGTGAAGAACTGGTTGCGCGAGACGAACGCTCGCGGGAACTGTGGGTAGTCGGTCGGAAGCTGTTGGTCGGCATCGTCGAACGTGTAGCGCGCGAAGAGGTGATGATTGTCTCCGACGTGATAATCGACACGGCCCTGCGCGAAGTGCTGATCGATGGTCTGATTGAAAGGGAACGTGTAATCCGCCAGCCCGCCTCCCAACGAGGGCCCGTTTGCGACCGGAAACGCTTCCAAGTATGGTTGAACACCTGGATCGATTGGTACGGTGATCGTCCGGCCGGGAGTCGCGGGATCCGGGAGGACGCCGCGCCTCGCGTTGTCGTCCGGGACGACCGTGGAGATGGTTCGTCCCAACCGCTCCCGGAGCGCCTCGTATCCCACGAAGAAGAACGTGCGATTGTGCTGCAGCGGCCCGCCGATTGCGGTGCCGTATTGATTGCGGCGAAACGCGGGCTTCTCGTCGCGGTCGAAGAAGTTGCGAGCATCGAGCGCGTCGTTGCGATGATATTCGTAGGCGCTTCCCGTGATGTCGTTCGTACCCGACTTCGTGACCACATGAATTTGTCCGCCGGAGTTCCGACCGAACTCGGCCGCATAGGCGTTGGTCTCGACGCGGAACTCACGAATGGACTCCATGCCGAGCGCCGTGCCGGCGGCGCTGCCCGCCGGACCGTTCGTGAAGTCGTTTTGCAGGGTGCCATCGATCAAGTACACGTTCGAGCGCGGATCCTGTCCGTTCACGCTCATGCCAAGACCGTGAGCCACCACGGAGCCGCCGTCCCGGTGCGGGAACGGGTTGACGCCAGGCTGCAGCAGCGCGAGATCGGTGTAGTTGCGGCCGTTCAGCGGGAGCTGCTCGATCGTCTGCTGTGACACGAGATAGCTCAGCTCTGATGTGCGCGTGTTGACCGGCGAGGCGGCGCTGCTCACAGTGACCGCCTCGTCGAGGCCTCCCACCTCGAGCACGAGAGCGAGCACCGCGGGCTCGCCAACCACGAGGTCCACGCCAGAACGGACGAGCGGCTTGAAGCCGGCGAGCTCCGCCCTGACCTCATAGCGACCCACGGGAAGACCCACGAGAATGAATTGTCCGTCAGCGCCGGCAACCGCAGTGCGGGTCGTGCCGGTGTCCAGATGACGGGCCACGACGGTGACGCCGGCCAGGCGGCCACCGTTCACATCCTGAACCGTGCCGGTCATGGCGCTGAAGGTGGCTTGGGCGCTCGCGCGTGCGAGGAAGGGCGTGGCGAACGAGCCGAGGCTGACAAGGGCCATCAGAAAAGCGATGCTGAGATGTCGCACGCTGTGGAGGTCCTCCGGATGGCGACTGAGGGACAGATCGGACGAGATGCCTGTCGTCTCTCTTCTCGTGAAACATGTGAAAAAGATGACAGGCATCTTTTGCCATCTTTTCCAATGTTTGCACATAAGATTACGGTTTGCCCCCTGGTTCTGTTTCAGGAGCACGCATGATTCGCCAACGTCTCACGCCGGTGGAATGGGTGATTTGCGCGATTGCCGCCATCGGCTTCGCATTCGACATCTACGAGATTCTCATGCTGCCGCTCATCGTGCGGCCAGCGCTGATGGAGCTGACCGGGGCTACCCCCGGCACCGCGGCGTTCAACCACTGGGTCGGGCTGCTGTTCTGGCTGCCGGCCATCGCGGGCGGCATCTTCGGCCTGATCGGCGGCTACTTGACCGACCGCTTCGGCCGCCGCCGGGTCCTCGTGTGGAGCATCCTGCTCTATGCGTTCTCGGCGTGCGCCGCAGGCTATACGACCTCCATCGAGTGGCTGCTCTTCTTCCGCTGCACGACGTTCATCGGCGTCTGCGTGGAGTTCATCGCGGCCGTCGCCTGGCTCGCGGAGCTGTTTCCGGAGCCGAAGCGGCGTGAAGCCGTCCTCGGGTACACGCAGGCGTTTTCGTCGATCGGCGGCCTCATTGTGACGGGGGCCTACTACCTGGCCGTCACCTACGGCGACTCGCTGCCGGCCATTCACGGCGGCCACGCCGCGTGGCGATACACGCTCATCTCCGGTGTGATCCCGGCGCTGCCGCTCATCATTGTGCGTCCGTTTCTGCCGGAGTCGCCGATCTGGCAGGAGAAGAAGGCTGCGGGGACGCTTCAACGGCCCAGCATCGCGGAGCTCTTCAGGCCGCGTCTTCGCACGACCACGCTGGTGACCGCGCTGATGTTCGCGTGCAGTTACGGTGCGGCGTTCGGAGCGCTCCAGCATGCGCCGCGTATCGTGCCCGGCCTCGCGGAAGTGCAAGGCCTTTCCGAGGTCCAACAACAGCAAACGGTCTCGGCCGTGCAGGGGTTCCAAGAGACCGGCGGCCTGGTTGGCCGCTTTGCGCTCGCGTTCTTTGCCGTGCGGATCTTGGCGCGCCGGCCGCTGCTCAGGATGTTTCAAGTGCCCGGCTTGATTCTCATCCCGTTCGTCTTCCTCGCCTCGGCTGGCGGCGGCGGCCTGGAGTTGCTGAAGTGGGGCATCTTTGCAGCGGGCTTCTTCACGGTGGCGCAGTTCAGCTTCTGGGGGAATTACTTACCACGCGTGTATCCCGTGCATCTGCGCGGCACCGGTGAAGGGTTTGCCGCCAACGTGGGCGGGCGGATGGTCGGAACGTCGGCGGCGCTCGTTACCGCACAGCTCTCGAACGTCATGCCGGGCGACACGCCCTCCGAGCAGCTCGCGTATGCCGCCGCCACGGTCGCGCTGTTGACCTATGGCATTGGTTTTGCGGCCAGCTTTTGGCTGCCGGAGCCCAAGTCGGAGGCGCTTCCGGAATAGGGCTTGCAATAAAGGGCGTTGCGAGGGGTCTTTTTGACCCCTCGCCCACCGAACACGCCGTCCGGAAGCCGCGCCGAGATATCGGCCGCCTCGGCGAGGCGGCCCTACCTAAAACCAAAACTTCGCTGCGAGCTGCATTTGCCGTGGCGTACTGCGTGTCGAGTTGATGCGTCCAAATGTCTCGTCGCCAAAGACGGACCGCGGGTTACTGAACGTCGGTGTGTTGAACAGGTTGAACACCTCGATGCCGAGCAAGACGTTCAGTCCCTGATTGAGCGTAAAGTTCTTACGGAACGCAAAGTCCGTCACGACCATACCGGGGCCGCGTAGGATGTTCCGACCTGCGTTGCCGTAGGTGTATTGCTCCGGCTCCGCGAATGCGGATGCGGTGATGCAGTTCGTCAGACGGTCGGCGCCACAATCGGCGGTGGCCGTCCCGACGAGATCGGGCCGCTGGTTCGGTGAGCCGGTGTTGGCGATATCTCCGGCAATCGTCACGTTGAACGGCAGGCCGCTCTCGAGCGTCGTCACGCCGCTGGCTTGCCATCCCCCTGCGATGGCTCGCACGAACGCGCTGTCAGCCTCCCCGAAGAAGGGCAGGTCATAGGAATAGCTGATGACAAAGCGGTGACGCAGGTCCCAATTCGCGTTGCCGTAGTCGGCGTCCCAGTCGTACGGGTTCATCGGGCGGCCGCCGGCGTTGGAGTTGTTGGCCTGATCGAGCGTATGGGCCCAGGTGTACGACGCCAGGAAGCTGACGCCATTGTTCAACCGCTGGCGCAGGATGACGTTCAGCGCGTTGTAGTTCGAGATTGCCTCGTTGAAAATCCAGCGGATATTGCCCCACCGTGGGTTGGGGCGACGCGATTGGACGCTGCCGGGTCCCGGCAGGGGAGTGTTGTTGTAGAAGCTGGTGTCCAGGTTGCGAGACGAGGAGCCGAGATACTGCAGATCCAGCGCGGCGCCCGACCACAACGCGCGCTGCAGGTCGAGGCTCCACTGGCGCATCATGGCGGTTGGCCAGTCGGGACCGACGGTGATGACATCCGCCGCTGGTGTATCCGTCTCTGCTCCCGATGGGGTCGGATTCGCCAGCGTCACCGTTGGGTTCGTTGGGTCCGAGTCGAAGGTGAAGAAGTTCGAGAACGGAGGATTGAGGGACAGCAGCGTGTAGCTGTTCGTCTGGTTCGCGTTGTAGTACAGGCCGAAGCCGCCGCGAGCCACCCAGTTCTCGCCCATGCGGTAGGCAAAGCCAATTCGGGGCGCCCAGTTGTTGTGATCCGGATCGGTGAACTCGAACCCAGGTTGCGGTGCGTCCGCCGGAATCAGCTCGGTCTGCTCCGCGTTGAGGATCGTCGCGTTGCCCGTGGGTGTGGTTGGAACGGTTGGGATCTCGTAACGGAGGCCGAGATTCAATGTCAAGTTGCGGGTCAGGTCCCACTTGTCCTGGAAGAAGAAGGCGCCACGCCACTGTTGACCCGCGGAGGCGAGTTGCGGCGCGCCCGTGACGCTGCTTCGCGGCATCCCGAGGAGAAAGTCTGCGGCATCGAAGCCGCTGAGCTCACCGAAGCTGGTGAGCTCACCGGTGAAGTTGAATCGCCCACGGGCATCGTTGGCCGCCGTTCGATCCGTACGGAGGCGGGCGAACTCCATGCCCATCATGAATGTGTGGGCACCCTTGGTCAGACTCAGGTTGTTGCTGAACTGCCACGTCTCATCGCTCTGGAACCAGTTGGTGCCGCCTCCAATGTCGTTGTACTGCGAGAGGTTGAAGTTGGCCAGCCCGGGATCGTCGGCCCGTGTGAAGCCAAAGCCCGGGATGCCGATGTCCGTGATCTCCTGCTGTAGCTCGGGACGCTCGAAAAAGATGTTGACGGTGTCGGTCTGGACGGAGTTACGCCCGAAGCGGAAATCGTTCACCATCGATGGCGTCAGGATATGCGTATAGCCGACCAGAAAATTCGTTTGCGTGTTGGGGGTGAACGCGCCGCTGTAGGGATCGAGCGACGTCGAGCTGGGCCGGCCATTCAGGTACGAATACCGGAAGGACAGGCGAACATCGTCCGACACGTTCTCGTCAACGCGGGTGATGAGCTGATCCCAGTAATTTTGTGTCGAGTCGATATTGATGAAGTTGTCCACCGTGCCTGCGGCGTTGGGCAGCGGCATGAACTCGAGCAGCCGTAATGCCTGTGGCGACAACCTGTCCTCTGGGATGACGTTGCCCGGAAACAGCGTGCCGGGCCGGGTTGGATCCGCGAGGGGCGTCGCGACCTCGGAGAAATCGCCCTGTCGCATCTTGGGCGTGAGAACGCTCTGAATGGCGGTGGATTCGCTGCGCAGACGCAGGCCCTCATAAGAGCCCATGAAGAAGGTCTTGTTCCTTCCGTTGTACACGCCTGGAATAACCACTGGCCCATCGACCTCGACGCCGAATTGGTTCTGGCGTAGCGGATTCTTGGGGCTCTCCGGATCGTCGAAGTAGTCGCGCGCCTCCAAGGCATCGTTGCGAAAGTACTCGAACAGCGCCCCGTGCATCTGGTTGGTGCCGCTCTTGGTGACGACGTTCATGTGCACGCCCAGATAGTTGCCGTACTGGGCCGCGTAGGTCCCCGTCTGGACGTGCATCTCGGACACCGCTTCCGCCGACGGGCGGAAGTTCACCGTCGTGATCAGGTTGTTCATGACACTGATGCCGTCCAGCGACACGTCGTTCTGGATGTTGCGCACGCCGGCGCCCGTGAACGTCTCGCCGGGAGGCACCCCGTTGGGGCTGTCTCCGTTCAGTCTGACGCCGGCCGTCGTCGTCGCCAGCTTCAAGACGTCACGCCCGGTGAGCGGCAGCGTCGCGATATCTCGCGTGGTGAGCACCTCACTGACGCTGGGCTCATCGGTGGTAAGGAGCGGTTGGGTCCCGGTGACGGTGACCTCTTGCGCGACCCCGCCGACCTGCAGCGTGAAGTTGGTGCGGACGGTCTGGTTGGTCTCGACCAGCACGCCAGAACTGGCGGTCGGATCGAAGCCCGCCATCTCGACTGTGATCGTGTACGTGCCGATCCTCACGAACGGGAGCGTGTACGAGCCTTGAGCGTTCGTCGCGGCGGAGTACGTGTCCGTGGTCGCCTCGTTGACCGCCGTGATCTGGGCTCCAACGATCCCCGCACCGCTGTCGTCGGTGACCGTGCCTACCAATGAGGTCGTGGTTGCAAGCTGTGCGGCGGCTGGCGCCGGCAAAAAGAAGAGCGTCAAAGCAAGCGCAATTCGTCTATTCATGGCTCCGCGAACTCTGCATCAATCGAGGGCAGGGATGCAACGGGCCCTGTAACGCCCGCGCGACGTCATGCTATATCAAAATGCTTTAAAAATCTCGTGCGGAGGGGCGAAGAGCTTCACCACGAAGGACACGAAGTGCCCTTCGTGGTTAACCCTTCGGTTCTTCGTGGTGGTCGGGCTGCGGCGCGGCTATGCCCACTGCCATCCACTCTTCGAGAGGGGTAGCGACCGGATGCGCTCACCGGTTGCCGCGAAAATGGCGTTGCACACGGCGGGCGGCGCTGGCGGCAGCCCAGGCTCGCCGAGGCCGGTCGGTGGATGATCGCTCCGCAGGAAGTGCACCTCCACCGGTGGCACTTGCGTGTGGCGCAGCAGCGGGAAGTCGTTGAAGTTGCTCTGCACCGTCCTGCCGCCCTCGATTGTAATCTCCTGGCCGAGCAGCGCTCCCAGACCGTCGAGCACACACCCCTGTACCTGGTTTACGGCATTGCTGGTGTTGACTATCTGCCGACCGACATCGCCGGCCACCCAGAATTTATTGACCTTGAGCTTCTTGCCACTGTCCGCCGTGACCTCTGCCACCTCGGCGAAGTAACCGCGATGGCTGAAGTGGAAGGCCACGCCCATCCCCGTGCCCTTGGGGAGCGTGCGCTTGCCCCAGCCGGACTTCTCGGCCACGAGCTCGAGCACGCCGCGCATCCTGGCGGCATCGTAGCCGTCGCGTCCTTCGGGATCGCCCACGAAGCGCGGTTCACCGAGCAAATCTAGCCGAAACTGTACCGGGTCCTTGGCGGCCGCGTGTGCAAGCTCGTCGATGAACGACTGCATCACCCACGCGAGCGCGTTGCTGCCGGGAGCGCGTAGGGGCCCGGTCGGCACACCCAGCGGCATGACGGAGCTCTCGAGCGCGAAGTTCTCGATGAAGCGGGCCGGAAACTCGTGGGGCTGAATTCCCGCGCTGGGCGCAAACTCTTCCCCTTCGCCGAAGGTGACGAAATGATCGCGCCAGGCGACCAGCTTCCCCGAGTCGTCGACGCCGCCCTTGAAGAAGTGAAAGCCTGCGGGACGGTAGAAGCCGTGACGCATGTCGTCTTCGCGCGTCCACAACAGCTTCACGGGCGCGCCGGCGGCCTTCGAGATCCACGCAGCCTCGACCATGTAGTCGTTCTTCAAGCGCCGGCCGAATCCACCGCCGATGCGCGTCAAGTTGATGGTGACGGCGCTCTCGGGAATGCCGAGCGTCTTCGCCACCAACTCGCGGCCCGACTGTGGGGTCTGCGATGGCGCCCAGATCTCGACTTTGCCGTCCTGGAAGTGCGCGGTGCAGTTCTGCGGCTCGAGCGTGGCGTGAGAGATGAAGGGATAGACGTAGGAGGCTTCCACCACTTTGGCCGTCTGCAACGCCGCGTCGACGTCACCGTCTCGACGCAGGCTCCTCGCCGGCGGTTGCTTCGCGAGCTCGGCCGCGCGGCGGGCAAAGCCATCGCTGCTCTGCGACGCCGTTTCTCCCTCGTCCCACTTCACCTGCAGCTTCTCTCGCGCCGTCCGGGCCGCCCACCAGGTGTCCGCGACGATGGCCACGCCGCTGAGCAGGCCCTCGAGGTCGTCGCCCCCTTCCACCATGAAGGCCTGGCGCACGCCCGGCAACGCCTTTACCTCGTCGAGATTGGCGCTCACGGCCTTGCCGCCGAACACCGGGCACTTCTCGAATACGGCGTGGAGCATATCGGGCACCGTGACGTCGATGCCGAACAGAGGCTTGCCCGTGACGATCGCGGGATTGTCGACACCGGGGACCGCCGTGCCGATGATCTTGTAGTCCTTGGGATTCTTGAGCGAGACGGTCTCGAGGTCCGGTGGCGCGATGGTTGCCGCCTTCGAGGCGAGCTCGCCGTACCCCAGTGTGCGTCCGGTCGGGCGATGGTGCACCACGGCGGAGGCGGCGTAGCACTCCGACTCTGGGACGCCCCAGGTCTGCGCCGCGGCTGCAACGAGCATCTGTCGGCCCGCTGCGCCAACCTGGCGCAGCTCGTCCCAGTTGTTCGGCGTGGACGTGCTGCCACCGGCGACCTGGCGGCCGTACTTCTTCTCATCGCTCAGCGCCTGTTCGATCTGGACGTCCTTCCAGTCGACCTCCAGCTCCTCGGCGATGAGCATCGGGAGCATCGTCTTCACGCCCTGGCCGAGCTCGGGGTTCTTGGCCATCAGGGTGACCGCGCCGTCGGGCGTGATACGGATGAACGCGTTGGGCGTGAACGCCCCGCTGGCATCGCTTACCGCGGCAACGCCCTCACTGACGCGCTCGACGCAGGAGCCGAGCAACACACCGCCACCCGCGAGCGCGGTCACGCGAAGGAAGCAGCGACGATCAACAAGCAGACTGGTCATGACGCCTCCTTATTTGTTGGCGGACGGTTGATTGGCACTGGCCGTTTGCGTCACGACGTTGCCGGCCGCTTTGTGAATCGCCTCGCGGATACGCAGATACGTCGCGCAGCGACACAGGTTGCCGCTCATCGCGCGATCGATATCGCCATTCGTTGGCTTCGGTGTTTGCGCCAGCAGCGCTGCGGCCGACATGATCTGCCCGGCTTGGCAGTAGCCGCATTGCGGCACGTCCACGGCTTGCCAGGCGCGCTGCAGCGGATGGGAGCCGTCGGTCGAGAGGCCTTCGATCGTCGTGACCTCGGCGTCGCCGACCGATGAGACCGGGACCTGACAGGAGCGCACGGCCTTCCCGGCGAGATGCACCGTGCAGGCGCCGCACTGGGAGATCCCGCAACCGTACTTCGTCCCCTTGAGATCGAGGACATCGCGCAGCACCCACAACAGCGGGATGTCGGCGGGGACATCCACCGACGTGGACTTTCCATTGACCTTGAGTGTGAAAGCCATGAAATCACCTTCTCTTCGGTGTGAACCGTTTCCCCACCACACCGCGGTGCACGGCGAAGCCGACGAGACACTGCAGGAACGTTCTTATTCAACTAGAGTGCACCGTGAAACGCAAGTCCCGGCGAAATTGCTTGTAGCGCAGGCCTTTAGGCCTGCCAACGCCGCAATGAGCAGGCCTAAAGGCCTGCGCTACGTGTGGAGACAAGCGGTCACCGCGTCGCTTTGTCGCCTTCTTTCGCCCCTAAGCAGTAGAGCCGCCCATCTTGCGCGCCGATGACCAGCCGGCCCGCGGCAATGGCGGGCGACGCCGTAATTGGCGCTCCCGCCTCGAAGTCCCAGACCTTCTTGCCGCTCGCGGCGTCCACCACATACAACCGCCCGTCGTTCGAGCCGACGTACACGCGCTCCTTCGTCACGGCGGGTGACGAGTCGATGCGTGCGCGCGTCGTGAATGTCCAGCGTGCTTTGCCGGTCTCGGCGTCGATCGCGTGCAGCATCTTGTCCCGGCCGCCCACGTAGACCGTTGTTCCCTCGACAGCCGCCGACGAATAGAAGGGAAAGCTGCGATCAGGATGGCGATAACGCCAGAGAATCCGATGCGTCTCGAGGTCGACGGCCAACACCTCACTCTCGAACGTTCCATAGAACGCGCGCGACCCCTCCAACGCCGCAGAGGCGCCGGTGTACGCGCCGGACGAGACCGTGAACAGCTCCTTGCCGTCCGCCACGCGAATGGCGCGGAGGAACTCGTCGCAGCCCGCAATGTGGGCGACGCCGTCACGTAGAGCCGCCGTGGCATGTACAGGCCCGTCCGTTCTCACCTTCCAGGCCAGCTGTCCGTCCAAGCCGAGGCCATAGAGATGTCCGTCGTACGATCCGATGAGCACGCGGTCGTTGACGGCGACCGGCGAGGACTTGATCTCGCCCTCCGTCTTGAAGGTCCAGCGCGCCTTGCCGGTGGCGGCGTCGACGGCGTGCAACACGCCGTCGAGATCGCCGACGTACACAACACCACGACTCACCGCCGGTGACGACTCACCCAGACCGAGGTCCGAGGCCTTGTAGGTCCACTTGACCTTGCCGCTCGCCAAGTCGAGCGCCACGAGCACCCCTGGCTGGGCACCGACGTAGACCGTGCCGTCCACGATCGCCGCAGATGACTCGACCGACTCGCCAACGTCGGTCGTCCACAGGAGCTCGAGCGCCGGCGGCAGCTCGCTGGCCGTTCCGGTGAGCTCGGGACTCCCGCGGAACTGCGCCCAGTCGTCTCCGCGTGCCTGCTGCGGCTGAGCGGCGTCGGCCCAGGTCCAGCACGATAAGACGAGGGCGCTCACGACTGCCTGTTTTCTCATTGCTCCTACGGACCCGCCGTACGCGGGGCTCCCTTGCCGCTGAGCGCGAACAACTGGTTGCGGTTGTTGATGAACAGCACGTTGTTGGCTGGCACGGGCGTCGAGTAAACCGAGCTGCCCATGTTGCTCTCGCTGATCACCTTCAGCTCCTTGCCCGCTTGCAGCACGGTGACGTCGCCATCCTCGTCACCGAGATAGACCTTCCCGTCGAGCACGATCGGTGAGCCCCACACGGCGGCGAACATGTCGTGCACCCAGTACGGCTTGCCGGTCTTTGCGTCGAGGCAATGCAAGAACCCGCTGAAGTCCGCGTAATAGACGAGACCATCGTGCACGGCGGCTGTCGAGATCGACCGGCGGATCTTCTCGTAGTGCCAGACGAGCCCGCTCTTGGTAATGTCGCCTCGCTTGGTCGGATCGATCGCGTACAGATGCCCCACGCCTTCGCCGTGCTCTGGATCCTGGCCATTGGCGACGTAGACGATCCCGTCGGCGACGACCGCCGTGCTAATCACGTTGTTGCGGGTCTTCGGCCACACGGCATCCTTCGGATTCGTGTCGAACTCCCACAGCCGCTCGCCCGTGACCGCGTCGTTGGCGCGGACCCAGCCGTCGCCCTGACCCATGATCACCTGGACGGTCTCGCCGATCTCCGCCACCGCCGCTGCCGACCACTGCCCATGCAGAATGCGATCCTCGACGGGATTGTCCTCCCACACCAGCTCGCCGGTCTTCTTGTTGAGCGCGATGATCGCAGGCGCCTTCGGTGAGGGGATGTTGACGTGGCTCTCGTCCTGCCCGTTCGACGTGCTCACGTAGATCAGATCACCGTGAGACACGGGCGACGAGTTCGACATGTTGTGGGGGAACGAGCCGACTTCCTCCATCATGTCGAATTCCCAGAGGATGTCGCCATCCTGCTCGCTCGTGAGCTTCTCGTCGGTGACGGGACCGTCGTTGTTCCCATCATGGAAGCCGTCGAGATCGACCGCCATGACCACGCCGCGATTCGAGACGTAGTAGGCCACGCCGTTCTCCACCAGTGGGGAAGAGCACACCCCTTGATACGGCCAGTCGTTCGCGCGGCCCGAAGACAGCTTCTCGTGGGTGATTTGCCACAAGAGCTCCCCATCCTCCTCGCGAAAGGCCATCAGCACGCCCCGGTCGCCGTCCTGTTTCGGATCCTTCAGGGCCTCGTTGTTCGTCCCGACGAGCACGACACCGTCGGCGACCACCGGGTTGCCGTAGGTCTGCGATCCCAGCTCCGCCATCCACTTCACGTTCTCTTTGGTCTGGACGTCCCACTCGGTCGGGACGCCGGTCATCTTCGACACCATGTTGCGATCCGGCGTGCCGCCCCACATCGGCCAGTCGCCGGTGCCTGGATCGGAAGCGCTGAGAAACGTGCCAGTGCCGAGGAGGATGAGTGTTCCGCTAGTGAGAGCTCTTCTGAGGCGCATCATTGTTCCTATACACGTTGATATTGTCGAACGCCATGTCGGACAGCGCGTCGGAATACAACCCAGGGCTGCCCTCGCGGTGTCCGATTGGATCCATCTTTTCGACCAGCCACTCGGTCGGCTCCGGCTCACCCGTTGGCCAGGCCTTTCCTTGCACGCGCGTCACGCCATTTTCGAGGTTCTCGACGCGCAGCTTCACGCGATACCAAGTGTCCGGCTTCCACGCGAACGGGGCGCGGACCGTCATCTCGTCCGCGGCCTGCCACGGATGCAGCTCGATGCGCTGGTTGTTTCCGAACAGCACCAGCACGTAACGCTGCGCGATGACCCCGGCATCCCCCATCCGGCGCCGCTGTTCCGACGCCTGCACATCGGCTTCCACCGTGTAATCGGACCAGTCCGGCGGTCCCAGATACGCACGCACGCGACGGGCAACCACGTCGTTCGCCTCGCGGAACAGCGCCCTCGTGCCGGCGACGTCACGGACGATGAACCGGAACTTCCCACTCGCGTTGATCCAGTGCGACGGGGGCTCCGGTGCTTGCTGCGAGTCGAAGTCGATCGACCAGGGCAGTGGTGGAATGACCCGCACCCGACCAACGCCGGAAACCGACCCGAGCGTGGCCTTCACCGTGAGTGCATGTGGCCCATCCGCCGGCGCCTTATACGTGCCGTCGGCATCGATACCCCCGCCCCCCTCGACAGCCCACGTTGGCTTCTGCTCGCCGAGCAATCGACCATTTGCATCGTAGACCTGCGCGCGGAACGTCTCGGTCTCGCCCGGTGCAACACGCGCTTCGTACGGCACCACGAGAAGCGTGGCCGGCTCTCCCGTGGCGGCGGTCTCGCTGTCCGATCCTACAGGCTCTGGAGGCGCTGGCGCTGCCGTCTGGCGTGGCGCATCGCGTGGGCCGATCGCATAGGTCGCCTCCATCGAGGCTACGTAGACCCGCCCGTTCGACACGGCTGGCGATCCGATGATGGCCTCGGGATTGTCCGGTTTGCCCAGCCAATCCTCGTCGAGCACATCGACACCATCGGCCCGCGGCCTGAGAATGTAGAATCGCCCGTTCTCCGTGCCGACGTACAGCTTGCCGTCGGCCAGCACCGGTGAGCCCTTCTGGATGGTACCCAGCGTATGCCTCCAGAGCGCCTTCCCGGTCGCCCGGTCGAAAGCGCCGAGCACTGCGCTGTTGTCCATCTGGTAGAGACGCTCGCTATCCATCACCGGCGAGGGAAAGCCGCCGGCAGAGCCGTGCGTCACCCACTTGATCTGCTGCTTGCCGATTTCGCCCTGCGCCGCGCCGTCGATGGCGGCCACCATCCCCATCTCGGTGGTACCCGTATTCTCCTCGCTGTGGGTCATATAGACCGTCGTGCCGTCGACCAGCACACTGTTGTTGAGGGCACGCTTGGTGACGTGCCACTGCCACACTGGCTCGCCGGTACCGACCCGCAATGCGTGGACAACGCCATCCGTTCCGCCCACGATCAGCAAGCGATTTCCGTCGATCTCGGCCACCACCGACGTCGAGTAATTGGTGTCGTAATGCCACTTCTGCGGTGCGCTGACCCAGGTCGTCGCGCCCGTTACCTTGTCGAAGGCGAAGTAGCGATTGGTCGTGGCCGCGAGATCGCCCCAGCCTGCGTTCAACCCGCTGACCACGACCAGATCTCCGTCGATCACCGGCGACACCGTTCGCCCGCCGTGGGTCGTAATGACACCGAACTCTTCCGGCAGCGAGCGTGACCAGAGCAGCTTGCCGTCACGCGACAGGGCGGCGAGCTGTGCGGCAACGGTGTGGACGTAGACGTTGTCGGTCTGTGGGTCCACGCTCGGAGACGCCCAACCCGCACGATGCTCCGGGACATCGCTCAGGTAAATGCTGAACTTCTGCTCCCAGAGTACTTCACCCGTGTCCGCGTCCAGGCACATGACGCGCTCTTGTGCTGTCTTGGCATCGCCGGCGACATTCTGGAGGTACAGCCGATTGTCGTGGATGACCGGAGCCGAGCGGGCACCATACGGCACGCGCCAGGCGAGGTTCTCACCCTCTGGCGACCACTGCTCGGGGAGGCCGGTTTCCGTCGAGTGGCCATCGCGGGCCGGCCCACGCCACTCCGGCCAGTCGTTACTCTGCTGCGCCTCGGCCTCGGCACCAGCTGTCGCGGCCTGATCGCCCGCAGGCGCCGAGGAGGCAGCGGCAGAGAGGCACACGCCGGCGGCCAGCCCAGCAGCGGCACATACGAGCCGCTTTCCAAACCTTCGTCGTTTCGTCACAGCAGACCATCCTTGCACACGTGATGAGGACATCCCGTAGATCTTACGCTGCCATCCCGTCGAGTGTTGCGTGGACTTCTCTCACCATGGATCTTAGAGCGCGAGAGGACATTTTGCTGTAGCGCAGGCCTTGAGGCCTGCCAACGCCGCCCTGGGCAGGGCTAAAGCCCTGCGCTACGTGTTCTGGACGTGGTCGGAAGCTCAACGCTGAATGTTGTCCCCTCGTTGAGGACGCTCCGGCATGTAATCGTCCCGCCGTGCGCGTCGACGATGGCCCGGCTGATGGCCAAGCCGAGGCCCGCGCCACCATCGCGGGCCGCCCGCGCCGTGTCGGCACGCCAGAAGCGATCGAACACACGCATCGTCTCGGCAGGATCGATGCCACTCCCGGTGTTGGCGACCTCCATCCCGACCTTGTCGGGCGCCTGCGACAGGCGGACGTGCACCTGACCATGGGGCCAGTTGTAGCGCACGGCGTTGGAGAGGAGGTTGGACACCAACGTCCGAAGTTGGACTGGGTCGCCCTGGAGCGCTGCCGTGCCATCGACCTGGACGGTGATCCCTCGCTCGGCGGCCAGTGGTAGCAGCTCCGCCACTGTCTCGTCGGCGAGGTCGCGCAGCTCGACCGGCTCGCAGGTGGGCGCCAGCGTGCCCGACTCGAGCCGCGCGAGCGTGAGGAGGCTCTCGGCGAGATCCTTCATCCGGCGCGCCTGTCGAGCGCACACCTCGAGCGAGCGCCGGTATTCGTCTGGCGTCCTTGACCGGCCGAGCGCCCATTGCGTCTCCGCCACCAGCGTGGTGACGGGTGTCCTCAGCTCGTGGCTCGCGTCCGAGGTGAGTTGTCGCTCGCGTGCGAGCGCGCGCCCGAGCCGGTCGAAGGCCTCGTTCAGGGCGGTGGCCACGCCCACGAATTCCGTATCCACGCTGCCGGCATCGATTCGCGCCGGCTGGCCGGGCGCCAACAACCGCGCCGTGTGATCGATCTGACCGATGGAACGTGCGAGCTGCTGCCGGAGCCACACGGCCATCGGCAACGCGAAGACCGCTACGACGAGACTGGCGACGAGCAAGCTGGCGGCGAGGCGGCGGACATCACCGTAGAGAGGGGCGAGCGGACGGCCGACGACGACGCTGGCACCGCGTGGGCCGTCGACGAGCACTTCGCGATGCCCTTGGCGCACACGCGTCAGCGGGAGGCGCGCGCCTGAGGCCGGTCCCGCGGGAGCCATGCCATCGAGCAGCCGGCCCTCGGTATCGAACACCCCGTAATAGCCTTCGTCTGCCTCGAGGATCCGAACCACCTCGTCCGGGACATCGATGTTCAGCGTGTCCTCGCCGACCGTGACCTGCGTGGCGAGCGAGCGCGCCTCGTCGCCGAGCCGCACGTCGACCGCCCGCAGCGACACACGCCAGTACTGCCAGGAGGCGACGGTGCCGAGCGTGAGCCCCAACAGCGCCGCCCACAGCGCGGCGCGAATCGACAGCCAGCGAACGAGCGACCTACTTCTCGATGATGTAGCCATGGCCGCGGACGGTTTGGATCACATCCGAGCCCAGCTTGCGCCGGAGACCCGCGACGAACACCTCCAGCACGTTGGACATTGTCTCTTCCGAATCGCCGTAGAGATGATCGAGAAGCTCACTCCGCGAGACGACGCGGCCACGATGTAACGCCAGGTACTCGATTAGGCGGAACTCCCGTGGTGTCAGCGGCACATCCACTCCCGTCCGTCGAACGCGCCGCCGCGGTGTGTCGATCTCGACGTCGCCGACCATCAGGATTGGCGCCCTTTGGCCCGCTGCGCGACGTACGAGCGCGCGGCAGCGTGACACCAGCTCCGCAGGCTCGAATGGCTTGATGAGGTAGTCGTCGGCGCCGCTATCGAGCAGTTTGACCCGGTCGGTCACGGCGTCACGCGCGGTCAGCACGAGCACGGGAACCTGCTGGGCTCGGGCACGGAGCTCCCCCAGGAGCCGCTCACCCTGGAGCCGGGGCAGCATCAAGTCGAGAACGATGAGGTCGTAGGGGGCTTCGAGCGCAAGATACAAGCCCTCCTCGCCATCGTACGCCACATCGGGCGAGAACCCCGCGTCGGCCAGCAAGCGTTGCACCGCCGACGCGAGGTCCTCTTCGTCTTCAACGATGAGCACGCGCATTATTCCCGATCAGTCCCGGTCCACCTGCTCGTACCAAAGCCGCTCGAAGTGCGCCGTCGAGTCACCGGGAAGCCAGAAGGCGAGCGCGCCTGGTGAGTGGAGACTGTTGTCGCGCTCGCTGGCGACAGGAATGTCATTCAACCAGACCCGCAGCCGTTCGCCGACGTGCTCGACAAGGATCTCGTGCCACTGGTCCCGCTCCAGCCGAAGCCGCTCGAGTCGTTCCAGGCGGACGCGGTTGCCGCCGACGAACTTGTAGACGATGAGCTCGTGATCGTTGATGTCGAGCCGTACGGCATAGTAGTTCTCCGCGTCCTGCACGCGCCACGCCAGGCCGGCTGCCTCGTCACCCTTGCCAACCCGCAGGCGAACACCGGCGCGAAAGTGCTCGATTCGCATGTCCTTCAATGCGGCCAGCCGGTAGCCCCGGTCGCCGATGGTGGTCTGACTCAAGACCGGCCGGCCATCGATGTGCTGCACCGTCCATGTTCCCGCCTCTTCATCGCTCGAGCTCATCGTGCGAAACAAGTCGGGCAGGGTCCCGCTCTTCGCCTGATCGAACGTCACGACGGTCTCTTCGTCCGAGCCCGCAATCGAGTGGAGAGGCAGGACGGCGAGCACGACGGCAAACGCGCAGAGGGATACCCATGCTTCGCGGGCGCACATGTGACCAGTCTGTGCCATGAAACCTGAAGAACGCGTGAAAGCCGTCTTCATCGTCGGTTCAGGTCAGAGATCGTAGCCTTCCTACAGACGCCATGCACGCGGTTTTGCCACGCGCGCATCGCTTTCATCATGATCATCACCATCCGCTGGTCGAGAGTCGTCTGCCTTGGAATCCTGGTGCTGCTGTGGCCGGCCGACGGCCGCGCTAGCACGGGTGGCCCCGGAGCCGCCGCAGTATCGACGACGCAACAGACTGATACGGGGAGTCTGATGGTGGAGGTGAGCGACGTCCTGGCTGGGGTGCTGCCAGGTGCGACGGTGACCGTTGTTGGTCCATTGCCCGGCACGGCCACCATCTTCGACGTGACGAAGGGGCGAGGCGAGATTGTCTTCGACGGCTTGGCGCCCGGCCGCTATCGGCTCCGTGTGGAGATGCCAGGCTTCGAGGCGAGGGAGGTGGAGGACGTCGAGATACGGGCAGGGCGGCGCGCGCAGAAAGCGGTGGAGCTCTCGCTCAGTCGCTTCACCGAGGAGGTGGTGGTTGGCCAGGATGAAGCCGAGCGGCGCCTGACGGACAGCTTCACGGAGACGATGTCCGACGAGGAGATTGAGCAGCTTCCAGACGACCCGGAGGCGATGGCGACCCTGCTCCAGGAGCTGGCTGGCCCGGACGCCGAGCTGCGTGTCAACGGGTTCGAGGATGGCGAGCTGCCGCCCAAGTCGCAGATTCAAGCCATCCGCGTTCGTTCGGATCCATTCTCGCCGGACGTGCATGGCGCCGGGCGGCCGCGCGTGGAGATCATCACCAAGCCAGGCTCGAGCACCTGGGAAAATCGCGTGGACTTCGGGTTTCGGGACGAGTCGCTGGACGCACGCAATTACTTCGCGTCGGAGCGCGGCGTGGGGCAGACCCGCAGGTGGCGGTGGAACGTGAGCGGCCCGCTCATCAAGGACAAGATGTCGATTGCGCTCGATGTTCGGCGGACGACGGCCTCTGACGCGCAAACCATCGTTGCGACGCGGCTAGACGACAACGCGAGCGACATCGTGAGTCAAGAGTTCGGTCGTCTGGACGTCGGTCTGCGCCTCGAGCATGGGCTCACCGATGCCCACACCCTGCGCTTCGAGTATCAACGACGGACCGGCGACCGCAATAATCTCGGCGTGGGCGAGTTCGACTTGCCGGAGCGTGCTTACACGAGCGAGGACTTCCGAAACATCCTGCGGGTGTCGGAGATGGGGACGTTCGGCAAGAAGGCGTTCAACGAGCTCCGCGTCGAGTACTCCTGGGATGGGGAGGACGTGCACTCCGGCAGCGACGCCGTCACGATCGACGTCCAGAATGCGTTCACGTCTGGCGGCGCGCAGCGGGGAGGTGGGTCACGCGAGCGGGAGCTGGAGATCGAGAACGACCTCGAGCTGGCGCTGAGCGATCGATACAAGATGCGGGTGGGGTTCGAGGGGGAGGTCGGTTGGTCACGAACCGACGAATGGGAGAACAACAACGGCACATTCGAGTTTGCAAGCCTGGCAGACTACGAGGCTGGCCGGCCTCTTCAGTTCAGCCAGCGCGTGGGCAATCCCTTCATCGAGTACTCGCGGTACGAATTGGGCTGGTACATCCACAACGAGCTTCGCTTACGCGAGAACCTGCAGCTCGGTCTGGGGCTGCGGCACGAGTTCCAGTCGCACCTGGACGACTGGAACAACTTCGGCCCGCGAGCGAGCGTGGCCTGGACGCCCGGCGGCGACGAGGGGAAGACGACCATTCGCGGCGGATTCGGTATCTCGTATGACTGG
>WHTT01000021.1 GCA_009377605.1 Luteitalea sp. | reverse complement strand
GCGTTTGCCGCTCCTCATCCGTCAGTACCAACGGTTTCTTGGGACGTCCGGTGCGCATGCGGCAGCGTACCAAACGCCCCTGATTATTACAAGCTTTCTTTGAGACACGACACTAGCGGTCTGAGCAATCGACCGCTCGAGAGGGCCGACGGTGCCTGGACAGCTGTAACGCCCGACGGACGGATGAGGGTCCGCTTCACCGAGCGCAACGCATTTGGCGTCCTCGACCACCACGTGATTCCGCCGAGTGGCGACGCCATCTACGTCCCGGTGCGCGTTGTTGCGAACGGCAGTGGGTCTGACATCACTTTCACACTCTTTCGCCGGCCGGACGCGTCGGACGAGGAATTCGCGCGCGATGCCGACTGGGTCTCCCGCGACCTCAACACGCTGAAGACGCTGCTCGAGTCGCGAGGGTGACAATCCGCCGAGCTGGGTGGACCGGCCTGATCCCGTGTGGGTTGAACGAGGAACGGCTGTCGCCCCGCGATCACGTAGCCACAAGATTAGTATGTCGACATGGGCTCACCTGCAATCGCGTCGTGGATCGCTCACCTGACGTTCTTGGGCCTTCTTGTGTATGGATGGGCATCGGACGAACTGGGACCGAGGGGATCGTAGACGTCCTCGATGGCAAGCCGACGAATACGTCGTGTGAATGACGGTGGCAGCCATAGAGGTAAGGTATGTCCACACCACATCGCATCAAACCCCGGGGAGACGCGCCGTCAGTTTCCGCGGTCCAGTGACCGCAGCGCGGTGACGAACGTGCGCCAGGGAACGGGCCTGCCATGCACGGGCGCGAGCGTCGCGACGTCCAGCTGCATGCGCTCGACCTGGTTGTAGAGCGTGCGCATGGCCGGCAATTGTGCCGCCCTGGGAGGTTCGTGGCTATCGAACAGATCGGCCTGGAAGGCGATGCGCTCGGTGGGAAGGTAGGCCATCAGCATGCCCTCGACGTGCTCCAACGGCTGCACGTAGTAGACGCGCAGAATCCGCGCATTGTCGGAAATCACGTAGCTTTCCTGGACGGCCTCGTAGTTGTAGCCTTCCGAGAGCTCGGTCGGCGGCCATCGCGCCACGATGTCGGGCTTCATCGTCCTCGGTTCGTAGCTCAGCACGTCGTTGTTGAGAAACGCGATGTTCTTCATGTGTGCCACGATCGTTGCACCGATGTGCAGGTACGTGCGTAGACCGCCAATGTGATCGAAGTGCGGGTGGGAGCTGATCAGCCAGCGGATCGGCTTCCCCGGCGCGAGCTTCACGATCTCCTCGATCACCGCGAGACTGCGTGATTCATCGCCTGCGCTTCGAAGACGGCGACGAAATCCTTGAACTCCACGACGTAGCTGTTCGCTGGTCCACCTCCGATGAGGTACACGCCGTCGGCCATTTCTTCGACCGTCACCTGCGACGGGAATCTCGCCTGCGCGACCGTGGTGGGAACGGGAACCGGATCGCCGCACTCGTTGGGCTGCACCTCGGGAAACGCTCCGCCGTATGCGTTGTGACCGGTGCTGTGGCGGTAGAACTGCCAGTTGTCGTCCCATCCGTGATGGGAATGCCAGGTGATCGGCCATTTCACGCCGCCGAAGGTCATCTGGTCGGTCGACTCGTGTTCGATGTTGAAATCACCAAGAGAGGGCTCGTTCACCGTGGTCTTGATCCGCTGGATCTGATTTCGCGAATTGATCGTCGCGTCCACGCGGTATTTCCCGAACATCGTGATCGCGACCACGTGCACCTTCTCTGGCGCCACCACGTTTCCGTCCCGGCCCTTCTCGATCTGCTCCCAACGCCAGAAGGCGACCGGGTTGGCCCCCGGCAGGCGCGCGGCCTTGATGAACCCATGGGGATTCAGCCATAGATCGAGTTGGTACAGCTCCGCAAGCTCCGGCGAAACGGCCACCGGTTCCGCGTTCCCGTCGATGTACCAGGCGAACTTGCCATTCACGATGTGCGTTTGACGCGTTGCCGTCTGCGTCGGCGTGCCGCCTTGCCAACCCAAGCCGTACTTCCATGACGCCGGATTCAGGCCTGGCTTGCGATCGAATGTCTCCTTGCTCGTGCCGGTCTCCCAGTTGATCGTGCGCGTGTAGTTCGCTAACGCGTCGATGCGCGGCCAATCCACGTTGACAGCATTTTCGAGCGTTTGGCCGACGGCGCCGCCGTACCCGGTACCCGAGAAGGTGATGCACTTCAGGTCGGCTTCGCCGATCTCCCGAGAGGCGGCGGCGAGCAGGGGCGCGGGATCAACGAAGCCGGGAGGGAACTGCTGGGCCGGTGTCCGGCCGCCGGCAATCACCAGCATGGCAACTGTCCCCATCAGCGTCTTGGTCACGATGCCTCCTTCAGTCACAACAGTCGCGCAAACACATTGTGTTGCGCATACGATACACCTATGCCTGTCGCAACGCGGGCGAAGGTCGAAGCCCTCACTCAAGATGGACTCACTCTGGGCGGCTCTCCTTCTGTATACGAAACCATTCGCGGTAGATGCGCCGACCACCGTAGAGGCGCAGGCCATCCGCATAGGCTGGAAGGTCAGCGGGATTGCTTCGCGGGAAATTCGGCGGACGAAGTAACTGGCAGAAACCATCACGTTCGTCTGGCAGACGCTGGACGTCGAGTGAAGAGGCGGAGAAGCTTACACATGCCACTCCGATACAGGCCTGGACTTTTCGCTTGCCCGCTGATGATCGTCGCCTTCGCCGCGCTGCTGCACGGCGACCGTGCCGCCTCTTGGGGTGATGTGATCGTCTTCAACGACAACGGTGCCTGGTCCTGGTTCAGCGACGAGCGCGCCATCATCGACAACGGCAAGCTGGGCATCCTCGACATGCCCCAGAACGGTGGCTGGCAGGCCGATCCAGACATTGTCAAGAAGCGAGAACAAGAACGGCCGAAGTATCTCTGGCAGGAAACCGACGTCCCACCCTATCAGCTCCCGGATCTATTGCGCACATCAGCTGGCACCTCCGTCACCACGCCGAAGGCATGGCCGCAAAGGCGGGAAGAAATCCTCGAGCTCTTTCGCAACTCTATGTATGGGCACCGGCCAGGCGCTCCCGAACAGCTTTCCTTTCAAGTGGTCGAGGAGGATTCATCAGCGATGAATGGAGCTGCGACACTGCGACGGGTTGCCATTCATAGCGCTCACGAGGACCGCACACACCAGTTTGAAGTGGTCCTCTTTCTGCCAAATGAATCGCGGGAACCTGTACCGGTATTTCTGCTGCTCAACAATCGCCGCCCGGAGAATACGGATCCGACACGGCAGCAACAGTCCGGCTTCTGGCCTGCTGAGGAGGCGATCGAACGCGGTTATGGGATCGCCGCCATACAAAACAATGACCTGGCCCCTGACGATCAGGAGCATTACTCTGAGGGTGTTATCCGGCTATTTGAAGGTGAGGCGGCTGCAGGTGAGCGTGACCCGGATGCGTGGGGAGCCCTGGCAGCCTGGGGGTGGGGGGCGAGCCGCGTCATGGATTATTTCGAGACGGATTCCGATGTGGACACCTCGAAGGTCGCGCTTCTGGGACATTCGAGGGGCGGCAAGGCTGCGCTCTGGGCCGGTGCCGAGGATGAGCGGTTCGCGCTGGTGATCTCGAACGAGTCTGGATGTGGTGGCGCTGCGCTGAGCCGGCGGCGTTATGGGGAGACTGTACGCGCTGTGAATCGCTTTCCCCATTGGTTCAATGCCAACTTCAAAACGTTCAACGATCGGGAAGATGAACTGCCGTTCGACCAACACATGCTGCTTGCGCTGATTGCGCCGCGAGCGGTCTATGTTGCTAGTGCTGATGAAGATCTCTGGGCGGATCCGCGGGGCGAGTTTCGTTCCTTGGCACATGCCTCCCCTGTTTATGCCCTTTACAACCACGCACCGATCCTGCCCAGTGATATGCCTTCGCTCAACCGCCCCCTCGTTGCGGGGAACCGCGGATACCATATTCGCAACGGTGCCCATAACTTGTTGAAGGTAGATTGGCAGTATCTTATGGACTTTGCGGATCGCCTGTGGCACTCGAAAGAGGAGGATATGGTAGACGAGATGTGAAGGACCGTAGGACCGCTTGTCGACCGCCTGATCTGCGACCCGCAAGACGCGGGATACTACCACTTCCTGGGGCACGGGGGCCTTGGGACCAATCGTGCAAGACCTCGTACGGCAGAATCTGGCGTCCCCGACAGGAACCGCGCCCCAGGGGATCACCAGCACCGGTCGTCTGCGCGCTCCGGATGCGGACATCTTCATCTCATTCGCACAGGCCCGCATGCATGCGTTGCGGGCGATGACCGCCGAGGTGGACGCCGAGTACGTCCGAGACCCAACGGACGACCGCTAGCTCCATCCCAACGTGCTGCGAGGGCTTCGCAAGCCTCTATAGCCTGACCATGTCTCGCCGTCTGACGACACTCATCACACTCAAACGTCTTCGCCGGCAGGCCGGTTCAGGTGGCGGCGGTAGTCCATGCTGTCGTGAAGAATGCGCACGACCAGGATGCGGGAGTTGTCGGCCTCGAAGAAGATGCTGAGACGGCCACTGGTGGCCATCTGGATGGCCGGCCTGAGGTCGTCGCGCGCACGCGTGAGCACCGTGCCTCGAACCAAACCCTTCATGGCGTCACGAAGGACATCCATGTACTTGGTGGTCTGATCCCGCCCCCAGGTCCGCGTAGAGTAACGACGAATCGAGGCGAGATCCGACTTGGCGATCTCGGTGAGGACGAGTCGCTTCACAGGCTGGCGAACAGGGCGTCGATCTGGTCCTCGGTCTCGAGCTCGATCACCCGACCGGCCGCAACGTCTTCGAAGCCCTGCTCCAGAGCGTCTCGGAGCCGATCACGCTTCACGGCAGCAACTTCGTCGCGAACCTGCATCAGGCGCAGGGCATCGGCGACGACCTCCGCTTCGGTGGTGTAGTGGCCTTCCTCGACCTTGCGGCGAACGAGCGCTTCGAGACTTTTCGGGATCGCGATTTCCATACGTGCCCCCTGCCTAGTCTACTCCCGGACATGTCGCGTGGACCTCCGGGCCGCCTGAAGAGGGGCACAAGACCTGTCAACCAACGCCGGACGATCAGGTGATAGTCCGGCACCTTCTTGTGACTCTGGAACAGGATCCGGACGGCGGTGAGGAGTATTGAGAAGATGGCTGCCACGGCTGATCATGGGCTATCATCCTTACATCCAATAGTTTGCTGACACTTGTTCCACAGAGAGGCGACATGGCATCGAAACATCCGTATACCTCGAGCGGAAGCGGCGCCGTTGTACAGACGATCACACATCTGAAGAAGTCGTTTCCTGTTACCGTCACGGCAGACACGCTGAAGAAGCTGGGAATCGCGCCGAACAACGAGACGTACATCATCGGGATCCTCCGATTCATCGGTGTCCTTGACGACGGCGGCAACAAGACCTCCAAAGCCACGTCCGTGTTCACGAAGCACAATGCCGAGGACTTCCAGAAAGGGCTTAGCGATCTCGTCGAGAGCGCATACAAGGACCTCTTCGCGCTGCACGGAAAGGACGCGTGGGACCTTTCGACGGATCAGCTGATCTCGTTCTTCCGCGGTGCAGATCACACTAGCGATCTCGTCGGCAAGCGACAGGCCCAGACGTTCCGAGCATTGGCGGCATTGAGCGGTCACGGTGAGCCACCCAAGCCGATCGTCACAAAGCCCGCCGGCGGCCGCAAGGCTACAAAGGGCGATCCGGCGAAGTTGAAGAAGTCGGCGCCGACTCCGGTTGTCAAGACGGACATGCCCGCCACCTCGAACGGGAACGGCAGCGGCAGCGGTGTCGATCGGGGAGACGTCGGTCTCACTGTGCGCATTGAGATCAACTTGCCCGCGTCAGGAGATCAGGAGACCTACGACCGAATTTTCAAGAGCATCCGCGAGAACCTGCTGCGTGGCTGATACCCTGACGGCCTTCGAACGGATCGCTCGATCGGCGCACCAGTTCACGGAACGGGAGCCCGATCCACCGGCGGTTCACCACCCATTCGCCGTCACCTCAGCTTCATCTCGATGCTGATTCGCCGACTGGAAGCCGCAGGATACGCCTAGCCGCTACACCGAAGGCGCAGCGTTTTCTTGCGCGCAATCCCCTCGGGGAAGTTCGACGGAATTCGATTCAATCGAACCGCCGTAACCGCTCCGCTCTTCAGGTACTTGGAGTCCGTTGAACGGGCCGAAGAAAGTTTGGCGTCCCCGACGGGCATTGATCGCCTTTGGAGTTTCCGGGGATCGCGGATCGTTCCCATCCGTCAACACGCTGCATAACAAGTCCTGCCCTCCAACGGCTCGCGGTTTCAAGACACGCGAGCAAGGGGAGGGCTCATGTCACGCTTCAGCAAGGCCTATTCAGCCTCTCAGGCCATCACCACCGCAGCGTTGGCCGGCAGCATCGTGCTTGCACTGGTTGCAATCGCGGACGCGCAGCCGACGTGTCAGCCACACCCGTACGGCTTGCCGATCTCGTATCCGCCCGGCTGCGTCGAAGCTCCGGCGCCAGAACCAGAACCCGAACCTCAGTGCCCGAACGGCATGCCGTGAAATCCGTGCCAAGCTGACCCGTGTCAACCGCCGCCGCCGGAACCAGACCCGGAACCGCAACCAACGCCCGAACCAGCCCCGGAGCCTGAGCCCGAACCACCAGTCTGCGATCCCTATGCAGGCGGCTGCGTGCCGAATGGTCGGCCGTCACCGCCACCGGAGACACCCGAGCCAGCGACGCCACTCTGGCGCCACGTGCCAGAACCGCCACCAGGCAACGCGTTCGCCACGCTGGTCGAGCAGGGACCTGCGGCCGCTGTCGAGATGTATGGACTGCGCGGGCCGATCGCGGCGTTCCTCTGGTATCAGCGGCCGACCGGCGCCTACTGGCTCGTCGTGGACGGCGTGCATGGCCGGGAGCGCGTGTGCGTCGGCGAGTTTGCACCGAACGTCAACCTCGCCGTGCTCGACCTGGACGGCGATGGGCAGGAGGACGTGCTCGGGCACGACGTCGTCACGGGTCTCGTCTATCGCTGGTACGTGCGCAATCTTGACGTCTGCAGGTGACCGACGGCGACCGACCGAGAACAGTCGCCGAGTGGATCTCCCCCAGAGTCTCAACAACAAGCAACGCCCAAAAAGGAGGGCCTCTCAATGTCACCCGCACCACGATCGCTCAGAAGAACTCCGCGGATCGACCGGCCGGGGCACCAGACACGCGCGCGAACAGCCGGCACGCTGACCCTGAGGTCGCTGTCCGCCACGTCATCAGCAGTGTCGAGGAGCGCCTGTACTATGCCTACAACAAGCTGATGATCGTGCAGCATGCCCAGATGGCGCTCCACGATCCCCCAGAGGGTGGGGTGCCGTTCGACGTCCCTGCCATACACGCCGGCCTTGAGGACTTGGTCAACGAGGTGCTCACGGATCTTCGCGCCGTGCGTGCCGCCCTGAACTCGCAGGACGCCTATATGCCGGCGCTCATCGCCGATGCGCCGGAGGTGCACTAAATGGCCCCCCCTGCGATCGACACGCGCGACCCGATCGCCGCGTTCATGGCTGGGAGGTTGTCGCTCGAGGAGTGCCCACGCGCGTCGTACTTCCACACCGTGGCGGAGCTCCAACACGACGGCGACTTCCGGATTCTGGCGATCAACTACGTCGACCAACTCGACACTGACGCGCTACTGCTGCTCTCGATGGTCGCCCAGGCATTGACGCGCGCGGCGCTGGCGGTGAAGTGTCAGGGCTGACCGTGGAAGCCCAGGACCGTGTCGATGATGCGTTTCTTGCCGTGGTGGACTGGGTCGGAGACGTCGTCGACGGTCGGCCATTGTCCCGGCCGCCACATCCCGAGCGCCTGTGTGCGCGCGCGGACGGCCCGAAAGTGCTGCCGTTCGAACCGGTCCAGGCGACGGACTGAGAAGAGTCATGCATCGCGCAGGGACAGCCGCACGGCGCACACCCGAGGCGTGGGGGTCTCTCCTGGCGGACGCGGCCCGGATCGTCAAGGGCTATGACACGCCGGTGACGCTGCGGCAACTCTTCTACCGGCTGGTTTCCGCGGGGGTGCTCCGGAACACGCGAGCCGAGTATACGCAGCTCTCGCACCGCACGGCCGCGGCTCGCCGCGCCGGGACGTTTCCCGCGCTCATGGACCGCAACCGTAGGATCGACCGGCCCGTGACCTTCACGAGCGTGGCGGATGCGCGACGCTGGCTCGCGTCCCTCTACCGGCGCGACCGGACTGAGGGGCAGGCCGTCTCGGTCTACCTCGCCATCGAGAAGGCCGGCCTGGTCGCGCAGCTCCGTGCCTGGTTCGGTGACCTTGGCTTGCCCGTCCTGCCGCTCGGTGGCTACAGCTCAGAGTCGTTCGAGTCGGAGGTCGTCGACGACGTACGCGGCCAGGGCCGCTCGGCCGTCCTGCTCTACGCGGGTGACTTCGACCCGAGTGGGTGAGGATATCGATCGCAACTTCATCAAACAGACCGCCTGCTGGGACATCGTGCGGCGCGTGGCCTTGACACGCCAACAAATCGAGGCGTACGACCTGCCACCCATGCCGGGCAAGTCGACGGATACGCGGGCCAAGGGGTTCATCGCGCGTCACGGGGCGCTCATGCAAGTCGAGGTGGACGCCTTGCCGCCTGACGTGCTGCGGGCACTCTTTGAGGCGGCGGTCGCGCCGTTCGTGGACGCGTCACAGGTGGCGGCGGTGATCGCGCGGGAGACGCGCGAACGGACCGCCCTGACGCCCTGAGACGAGCCAGCAGCCACCAACCAACAGAGGAGTATTCGCCATGACACGCAAGAACGCCACACCGCACGACACCTCCACGCCGCCGGCTGCTGCGCTTCCTGACCAGCATCTGACCGCCCTGCAACGGCTCTGGCCAGACCTGAGTCGGCGCGAACAACGGGAAGGCCTACAACTTCTGGCGTGGGGCGTATTCATTCACCTGCGCGGCTTGCGAGATCCGGAACGGGAACTCCTTCGCGAGTTCAATGCGGCAATCCTCGAGGTGTGCGAAGACTTCCGTGAGCGCGAGCCAGCGCCGCAGCAATCGCGGCGTCAACGGCCGCCATCAGACTTACGCGTCGTGCCGTTCACGCCACCACAGGCGGACGCTCCACCAGGACTGGACGCCTGGCCGGTTCAGCGCCTTCGAGAGCGTCGCTTCGTGGACGTCAAGCGTTTCCGCTGCTGCACGTTGCGTGAGGCGTCGCCCCTCGCTCAGCTCAACGGCGACGAGCCGAACGTACGCGCGCACGAGCGACGGAATCTTGAGCGCTGGTGTCGCGGTGCTCGCCTCGGACGCTGACGCGGCACCGTCGCGTGTCTGACGGCTCAGCGCGGTTGGCATCGTCAGTAGGGAGCCGGCCATTGTTCTCAGTCTCGCGCTCGGAGTCCTGGTCCGAAGATGACGTTGATTGTTGGCTCGCTCCCGCCTTCTGGCTGCTTGTACCAGCCGAGGACGCGGGCCAAGAAATCCATGTGTTTGATCGAACCTCTCATTGCGAGTGCGAACGCGCGCGCCAACACGAACGTCTTCCAGTGCTGCGTGCGCGCCTGAAGTTGGCTGTTCAGCCAGGTCTCGAAGCCGGGCCGCTGGCGCCAACGCCACACGGCCGTATGCGACACGTGGAGCTTCACCCCGATGGCCGAATCGCTGATGCGGCCACGCTCCTCGAGCAGCTCGAGCAATGCGTTCAGGTGCTGCCAGTCCCGGCGACGCGGCTCGTAAGCGGCAATTTCTGCAAACTTCCTGCACCTCACGCGGGGGCTCGTCAGGCTGTGCACGTTCCACGCCCGGCACCAACGTCGGCCAACGCCGCGGCGCGACAGGCGGGCAATCGAATCCCGAGACGCCGCGGGTGTCGGTTGTTGCCGTGGGTGACGAGCTGGTGAGTGCTGGAGCCGCCACGTGGTCACCTCGAAGGTTGCCTGTCGGGATACAGCACCCATCCTGGCGGGAGGCCCGGTCCGTGGGCGTCCGGGGCGTGGCTGCCGTCAGGCGCGATGTCCTCGGGCTCGACGGCGATCGCGTCCAAGGCGGCCATCGGCTCGGCTTTGGGACACAACGACTCGCGCAGCCGCAACGCGTCCGCCAGGCGATACAACCGCATCCCCCCGAACGCCCGCTTGAACGGCAACCGGCCCTCTCTGGCAAAGCGACGAACGATGTCGGGCGTGCGATCCACCAGGCGGGCCACCGCGGCGCTCGTGAGGAATTGCTGCGGGTCGAGCCCGGCGCTCGCGATAAGATGCTGGTAATTACTCATGATGCCTGCAAGCGTGCTCCAGCCGACGGGCACGCGCTATGTAGGGGTGCGAAGTTTTCCGATCCCACGAGCCCTGAGGAGTCACGTTGATGGCACGGCGCGAGTTTCGGCAAGTCATGGCTCTGAGTGAGGTGCAACGATGATGTTGAGATCATCAGCGTCGCCAGAGCGGGGCATGGCGACGAGTAGTCCGTGGGTGGCAGGACTGATCCTCCTGCTGGTGTGGACGATGGGCATCGCCGTGATGGACCGCTCGAATGCCACGGCCCTTGGCTTTGCGCTGTTCTTGGCGACGTGGCCGGCGCTCGACCTGGCGATTGGGGCGTGGCGTGGGACCATGCCGCGCGAAGAGATCGAACGGATGTGCCTGCAGCTGCCTGGACCATGGATTGCGCTGTTCATGGCGTTGGGGCTCCTCCTCGTTCGGTAAGGCCCACAGCGAACGAACGCGCCCCGGTCCTGGACGCGTGTCGGGCCACCACGCGTCATCGGTCCTCCTGCGGTTTAGGCTCATGGTCCCCGCACCAGTCGTCAACGTCCGTACGCGGCCAGGAGGTCTCGGGATCGGCGCCTTCGAACTTCACCAGTGCCGGCGGGCGACGTCGGCACTGGCCCGCCTCGGCCTCGCGGTGCACGGTTCGCCAGTAGCGGCAGGTCTCACAGGTCGGTCGCATGTCGCGTCTTCTTCTTCCTCTGAACGGCTTCGAGGACCCCGGTCGGCTTCTGCCCGCGGCCATGAGAGCTTTCGCCTTTTTTTCACCCGACAAACCCAACCAGACACGCCCTATAAATAGGGGGGGGGTTGTCTGTCTGGTGACTGTCTGGTCGTGTACCAGACAATTGTCTGGTGCTCTAAGTGATTGCCAAGTGAACCACTTACGGTATCTGTGCACCAGCGCTCGCTTGGGTTGTCTGGAGACATGTCTGGATGATTCCGTACCAGACATGTCTGGTCCGACAGGGGGGAGTATCAAATCGTCCTCCGATCGAGCAATCCGATGCGATAAACACCGGTCGAATCGGGCACTTTGGTGAACCATCGCTCTTTCTTGATCTCGCGCTTGACGGTCGTCCGTATCGTCTCCTCGTCCTTCTCACACTCGTCGGCGATCTCTGCGACCGTCATGGCGCGGTTCGTCCGATGTAGCAGATGGAGAATGCGTTCCTTGAGGTCCATCCCCTTGGCGAGGGAGTCCACGTCAGCAGCGTCGATCGGCGAGACCGTCGTGGCCTGCTCGTCGAACCGGAAGCGCAAAGCGAACGTCTTCGGCGATGCCGCCGAGGTTGTACTTGCGCGGGTAGAACCCGACATCGATCACGCTCCGGTCGAGACCGTCATCCGCCCGCTTGGCGAACCAGAGCGCTCGCACAGAGTTGAACCAGTAGGCTGATCCGAACGGCTTCGAGGCTCCGGCCGGCTTCTGGTCGTCACTGGTGTCCGACTTCGTCACGTGGGCAATGTGCAACGAGCCGAGCCCGAGACTCCGCACCGCGCGGAAGTAGACCATCGGTGATTCGGCGGCTTCGAGCTTCTCGTGACACCCGAAGCCCACTGAGTCGCAGAGGAGGTAGTTCAGGCGGTGATCACGGATCATCCGCGCGACGCGATCCCGCTCGTGCACCAATGGCCGCGCGCAGGAGAGGTAGGCAATGCGATCAAGCTGTGCGGCGTCCAGGCGTGCGACTCGTGCCTGATGCTCCTCTTCGGTCATCTCCCAATCGACGATACCGACACGGACATCACGGCGCGCGAGCTCCACGGCGATCGCGCCGGCCGTGTAGGTTTTTAGGGTGTCGCCGTCCCCGAAAATCATGGCCGGATGGCGACGGGGGAGCGCAAACCCGAACACGTGGTGCCATTCCTCAGCGCCGCGCGGCTGGACATCGCGCAGGAGGACCGCTGGACTGCCGGCGCGTTCCGCATCGATCGCCCGGCAGGACAGCTCGAGGAGGAGGGAATCCCAATCGATATCTGACACACCGCGGGCATTGTTCGGCGGCGCCAAGTAACGGACCAGGCTGCTGCGCGCTGCGGTGGAGCTCAGGTTGTAGTCGCCGGTGATGAGCACGTTGTTGAAAGTCCGCGCACCTGGGAGCTCGCAGAGCACGGTTAACTCGCCGTGCATTTGGTGCCGTTCGACGCGTACGTGTTCGATGTCGAGCACGATCCCCAGGTTCGGCACGGACAGGACATAGTGCGCGTCCTCAATGCGGGCAAACGAGCGATCCTGCCCATCGATGATGTTGGCAGTCTCAGCGGGATCTGGTGGGACTGGTGGCCCAGCACGTTTCGCGCGGCTGTTGCGCTCAGGGGGTGGCGTGTCGCCAAAGATCTGCGCCGTGGGCGTGGTCACGCTACCTCCCGCATGGTCTGCTCGCGCAGGTGCGGGTACTGGTCAGCGAGACGCCGATGTTCCTCGAGGAGCTGCTGGTGGCGTTTTTGTGATTGCTCGCGCTCGACGTGTTGGGCCGCGAGGGCCTCGATCGCGCGCTGAGCGAGTGCGCGATACGCTTCCGCGTCACGGAGTGCGTCCACGTACCCGGCCTCGGCTCTCAAGATGTCTTCGCTGAGCGTCTCGATGGCTAGGTCGCGATAGTCTCGCGGCCATGGCGTCTCGATGGCGTCGAAGGTGTCGAGGTTCTCGCTCTTGAGGACGACATCGGTCGTCGTGACCGGGCCGTCGCTCACGCCACAGCTCCCGTGTGGCGCTGATTCTGCGCGGCCTCGTCCGAATAAAGCCGCGCATGGATCGCAACCTTGCTAGCCACAAACCGTACAGCGCGTCACGTGCGCCAGCCTCGTCGACGAGTTCAGCGCCACGCCCGAGCAGAAAATCGAGCGCAAGAAGTGCCTCGGGGCGGATGGTCGCTTCTCGATCGGCTACAGTTGCGATACGATCGGATTCATTCACGGTCCACCTCGTCACCATCGCCCGCGAGCCGGCCCCACGCCTGACTCGCGGGCTTCGTCGTTTACGGGGACATGACCTCCCCATCGCGACCGCCGACGACGGGGATCGCGGGCTCGATGTGACGCCGCTCAAGCCAATCGTCCAGGTCTTCGCGGAGGTATCTCACCACACGACCAATCTTCAGGAACGTCGGCGCACCCGTCCGCCCCCATGGCTACGCGAACAACGTAGCCACGCCCGGGACATCCCGATGTACTGCGCCGCTGCCGCTTCGGTGAGCGCCCGCGCTTTGGTATCCATGGTGATCTCTGAAGATGCCTGCATCGTCTCCCGACGTCTATGCAGCGTTGCCGAGAACACAATAAGTGTCGAATAAAACCGACACCGGTTTGACTGTGATGAGACGGAAACTCTCGGGCGTCGTGCTACTTAGAGTGAATCGTCTGAAGGTCTGCCGCGACGATCCGGACGTGGAAGATCTAGAAGCAGGGCGGTGTCTCGAAGGGCTTCCCTAACCGTTCGAACCTTCTCGCCTGTCTTGCCTGCAATATCCTTCGGCTTCTCGCTGAAGACGTAGCACCGAGCCAGCCACTCGCAGTTGCGCTTCAGGATGCGGTCATCAAACCACGGGGACTGAAAGGTCCTCAAGACCCGCGGGGAAGGTTGATTGGCTCCGCTGACGAGATGGTCTAGACGCGCAAAGAAGAGCAGCGGCAGGAACCACGCTTGATGGTCGCCGTTCGAGGGGAGGTGTCCTTCGTTCTCGAGGACGTCAGCCAACTCTCTGCAAAGCTTCTCGAATCGTTCGTGCGCGTGAGCGGCCTCGGGGACAAGCTGGCCCTGACGGTTGTGCCAGGTGCCATTTTCGTGAAGGCGATACCCTCGGGAGAACGAGTAACGAGCCGCGTGGTTCCAGGCTCGCTCCAAGGGTCCGGCTGCGTTGACGAAGTTGTCCCAGGCCTCGGGGCGCAGCGTGAAGACATACTCCGCGAACAGACACCACCCAACGCGTCGCTTCTCCGAGCGCAGCCCCCCCAGTAGGCTTTTCGGTCAGGGCGTGTTCGGGAGGGAACGCCCACCGCACTACCCACGTAGCTGCCTCCTGTTGCAGCCTCCTGGAAGGGAAGTCGGCGGCACCGCGCCAGGAGAGCGCGTCTTCGGGAGCGACCCTAGCCGCCGATGTCAGTTTACTGCGCTTCCTCACTCAGCCAGCGTCGCCTGTATTGCTGCGGCTAGGCCAGTTTGATAAACGGCGTAGACGAATCCAGCCAGCCAAAGCAGTGCCGTGAGGATTACCTTGGCGATCTGCGCGCCCGTGCTCTCAACGAACGCGTCCGGCACTCCGGCCTTCCGCATGACGTGGAAGGGCCAGCCGACGAGCAGCGCGGGCACGTCCACCAGCCAGCACCACGGCTTCAGCAAGCGAGCTAGAATGGCACGCTTGGCGAAGTCTGCCGCACCGATGCACCGGTCGACCGCATCGACAACGTCATCTCTTGAAACGCACTTGTAGCCTACCCACTGGTCTGTGACGCAGGCGAGGAAGTTGAACGGAATTATCGGCCCGCGGACTTCTGAAGGAGGGTGACTCTCGCCGCGCACACTGACGCCGAGGCAGTCCGCCCAGTACTCAACTTGTGGCAGAAGCATCATGATCTCTTGCCGAAGAGGCCGCGAAGTCTCGGTCTCCGAGTGCGTAGGTGCCTCTGGCCCCTCCATCGACCCGGGTCCGCGCTCGATGGGTTCAACGGCAGCCCAGTAGTCGAGCGCCAACTGTCGATAAAGTCTGAACAGCTCCTCAGCACGTCGCGCGTCAAAGTAAGTCATTCCCCTTCTCAGGGTGCAAGCCTCTCAGCTCGCCTGCCGGAGCTCACGCGCGGCATGCCAGAGATCCCAGTCCGCCTGCAGGCCCATCCAGAACTCCGGTGTGGTCTTAAAGAGCCGTGCGAGCCGGATCGCGGTGTTCGCCGTGACGCCCCGCTTCCCGCGGATCACCTCATTCAGCCGGGTCAGGGGCATGGCCAAGCGCCGCGCGGCCTCAACCTGGGTCATCTTGAGTGGCTTAAGGAACTCCTCGAGCAGCATTTCCCCCGGATGCGTCGGCGGACGCTTCAGTTCGACGACGGAGCTCGGCGCGTTAATGGTCGTCTTCGCACGCGACATCATGGGCGTCCCCTTTCTCGACGCGGCACCGTGTTACGCGGCGCGCCGCCGGCGTGCCGTGACCGTGAACGCGAGCCGCTCCGCCTGTTGCAGGTAGACCAACACGTCCACGAGGTTCCGCGCCCGCGGGTTCCCGGACGGGCTGAGCATCCGCATCAGGCTCTTCGGCGATTTCCGCAGCGCGCCCCCCAGCGCCTCGAACCCGACGGTGGCGTTGATGTAGTCGCGCAGGAGGGCTTTGCCTGTGGGGAGATCGCCGGTCACCAGACATTCCACGCTCTCGCGCAGCAGCTCGCGGCGAAACGCCGCGTCGTGTTGCAGTCGCGCCTGCACCGTGTCTTTGAACGCGCGTGTGAGCGCCATGGTCATCGCTCCTTGGTCTTGCGCCGCTTGTCGTCGTGCCAGCGCACCCGCGCCGCCGCAATGTCGCGCGCCTGCCGTTTCTTCGTGTCACCCACGCGTTCCCGTGAGCTGCCGGCGTCGGCGTGTCGGTGCGGGCTCCGCGTCAACCGTGAGGGTGATCTTTCGGTCCAGCGCGTGCGCGACGCGCGACAGCATCTGCAGGGAGTGCCCTTCGTAATCCGCGTCCTCGAGCCGGCTGATGACGGACTGTGTCGTCCCGACACGCTCGGCGAGCTCCTGCTGGGTCAGGCCGGCTTCCTCCCGCAGGTCATGAATCAAGAGGGCGACCTGCGCATGGAATCGCTCTTCGTCTAGGGCCACCGGATCGAACTTGTAGCGCTGGTCCAGCATCTTCAACGCGTCAGTGGTGCGTGCCATCGTCGTCCTCCTCTTCCTCGGCCGCCGTGTGCCGGGCCGGATCAGCAGTGAACGCTCGCCGATGTCCGAGCGTGCGGTCAATCTCAATAGGCGGGACCGCCGCTTCCTTCGTCAGGCCATGCGAGACGACCGCGCGCCCTTCGTGGAAGAAGTACAGCATCCGGTAGTTCACGCCACCAAAGCTGACACGCAGCTCGTAGATCCCATCACGGAGGAAGTCGGCTTCTGGCCGCCGGAGCTCGTGGCCGAGTTCCGCTAATCGCCCGAGCCGAACGCGACACTTGAGGCGTGCCTTCGTCGGGATCTTGTCAAGCCACGCCAGCAACGGCACGGTCCCGTCACGCTCACAGAAGATCAGGACCGTGGTGGGTGGCACGATGGAGTATCGCACGATTGCTATAACATGTCGACCCCGATCAAAGTCGCGCCACGATGTTCGGTTGGCGCCATCTCGGCGGCATGCCGAGGCCAGGATCGCAGATTCGCTTTGTGATCGCGTCTGCGCACGTGGCAGGACTGTTGGGTGTTCGGTTAGGCGGCCTCCCAGCGTTTACATTGCTGAGCTTATGCCGCATCCGGAAAGAGAGACGAGACAAATTCGATGACGACAAACACGATCCCGTGGGAGGTAAGTGACGCTTGGGGACGGCTCCGGGAGGTGCCACGGCGCCTTTGGCGCGGGCACTTTTCGTTGCCCGTGGCTTATTGGGGGTGCTGGGTTCTTGGCGGCCTAATCGTTTCCAAGGGCTACGATGGTCTCAGCGCCGTCTTCACAGCGCTTGAGGAGACTGGCCGCATCAGCGCTGCGACCACGCTCACGGTCACGGTCGTGGGTATTGCGGTGTGTCTAGCGTACTGGCTGACGGCGGCTATTGGGACCTGGCGAAGTGCGACGCGTGACCCGCGGGGGCATTGGGGTGGAGTGGCGCAAGTGATGATTGTCATCGGCAGCGCTCTCGGGTTCGCTGCGGGTTACGCTCAGGAGAGTCGTGAGACGGAGCGTCACGAACAGCGCGTGGCCACCGCGTACGGGGCTGCTGCGACATCAATCTCTGCGCATGATGCCACCATCCTTGAGCGGATTGCGGAACCGGTCGATCGCTGGGGGACGATCGTGGAAGCGATCGCGAACGGCTACGGCGATGACGCGGTCTCAGGGGAACAGTGGATTTCGGATACGACTCCGCAGCTTATGGCGCTCGCCGTCACCTTGCGCGACTTCGACAAGCTCGTACAAGAGCTGAATGATCCTGGTGTGCGGCAAACCATGACCGCGATCCAGGACGCGTACGGCGCGGAGCTAGCGGGGATTCGCGCTACCTTTGAGGCTGTCGCCCGTAGCGACGTGGCGGGGCAAACGGCAACGATTGAGCAGTGGACGGCTGCAGAAACCGCGCGGCGCCAACTGTGGTACCAAGTGGTCAAGGCCGTTGATACTCATGGCGCCGTGCTTTCGGCGATCTCCCAACGTCCTTCATGATGCCCTCGTCAGGAACGCACAATCATCCAGGTCGTACACCGGGTAGTAGTCGGCATCGTCCCACCCGATCGTGAGGGACGTCGACCCGCGACCGACGATCGTCCCGGCGGCCAGCCGCGCCCGTGGACTCGGCGAGTCCCACACGATGCGATCGCCGACCGTGAGGTCCGCCGCTTCTCTCCTCGTCATTCCACTGCTCTCCACTTTCTCACATCGCTGTCGAAGACAGTTGACACCCAAGTAGCCGCAGTATTACACTAGCCACATGCCTGGGGACCAGAAGGACTATATCCTGACCGTTCGCCTCAGCCCAACGATTCGCGCGGCGATGGACGTCGTGACCGAGCGCCACGGGACACCGAAAGGTGAACAGGTACGGCGCGCTCTTCAGGCGTGGTTGCAGGCGCAAGGCGCGTTGAAGGCGGAGCGCAAGCGGAGCGGAAAGGAACGCAGGCCATGATTCGCGGCCATCTACGCGCGGAAAAGCCCTGTGTCAGCGGCGGTGTCGGAGGAAGCGAAGTCCGTCACCTGGCAAATCGAGCACGCCAAAGCCTATGCCACGCGCAAGGGGTGGACGGTGGCGGACGACTGCCTCTTCAGCGACGACAACATCAGCGGAGCGGAGTTCGCCACTCGGCCGGACTTCCTGCGGCTGATGAACGCGTTGAAACCCCATCCGAAGTTCCAGGTCTTGATCATGTCGGAGGAATCGCGCCTGGGCCGCGAGTCGATCGAGACCGCCTACGCGCTCATGCAGCTCGTGACGGCTGGCGTTCGGGTGTTCTTCTACTTGGAGGACCGGGAACGAACGCTCGACAGCCGCACGGACAAGCTCATGCTGTCCGTCACCGCGTTCGCCGACGAGCTCGAGCGAGAGAAGGCCCGCCAGCGCACCTACGATGCCATGCTCCGCAAAGCGAGGGCGGGGCAGGTCACCGGCGGCCGGGTGTTCGGTTACGACAACATCGACATCATGACGCCCGGTCCGGATGGCCAGCCGTGCCGGTCTCATGTCGAACGTCGCATCAACGAGTCAGAGGCGGCCGTCATTCGGCGAATCTTTGAGCTGTGCGGGCAGGGCCATGGGCTTCGCGCGATCGCGGTTGCCCTGAACGCCGACGGCGCTGTCTGCCCACGCCCACAGCAGCAACGGCCGAAGGGCTGGGCACCGTCGTCCGTGCGGGCGATCCTTTACCGCCCGCTGTATCGAGGCGAGATTGTCTGGAACCGAACCAAGAAGCGGAACCAGTGGGGCATCAAGGAACAGCGGTCGACGCCAGAGGCTGAGTGGTTGCGGCTCTCCGCGCCCGAACTCCGGATCGTTTCTGACGACCTGTGGAACGCGGCGCACGCCCGCCTCGCCGGATCGCGGGAAACCTACGTGCGCGGCACCGGAGGCCGGTTGTGGGGCAGACCACCGAACGGTGTGGCCAGCAAGTATCTGCTCTCAGGGCTCGCGCGTTGCGGGCAATGTGGCGGCAGCATCATTGTCCGGACACGGGCGAGCGGGCGCAAACGGACGGCGTGGTACGCCTGTTCCAGCTATCACGTGCGTGGGCGGACGGTGTGCACCAACCACCTCGAGGTTCCGTTGGAGGCGGTCGATGCGGCGTTGTTCGACATGCTCGAGGCGGACGTTCTCAGTACAGACGTGCTCGAAGATGTGACGAGGCGGGTTGTGGACCAACTGAAGGCGCTGGCAGCGCAGCCGACCGACATACCGCGGGATGAGTTGGAACGCGAGCGGTCGCTGTTTCAACTCGAAGTTGCCCGCCTTACGTCGGCGATTGTAGGTGGCGGCGACGTGCCGTCGCTCGTCGCGGCGCTGCGTGAACGGGAAGCACGGCTGGCGGGCCTCACGCGCGAACTCGAAGTCCTGACAGCCCCAGCGCACCTCGCGAAGACCGATCGACGGATGCTCGAGCGGCAGGTGCGGGCACGGCTCACCGAGTGGCGATCCTCCTGCGTCGTCAAGTCGGCTGGAGCCGGCAAGTGGTCCAGAAATTGATCGACGGTCGCATCACACTGACGCCGACCGACGAGGGTCGCGCGTACGAACTCACGGCAAGTCTCACACTGGGCAGGGTTTTCAGCGGCGTGTTGTTTCCAAAGGCGTTGGCGTCCCCGACGGGATTCGGTGCCGCTGGGGCGCTCGCAGAGCGCGCCGCCAACGGGAAGACCGGTGGGGACGCCAACGGCCGAAGCGTCGCAAGGACGTTGGCGTCCCCGACGGGATTCGAACCCGTGTTTCAGCCTTGAAAGGGCCGCGTCCTGGGCCTCTGGACGACGGGGACTGTTCGAGGGAAGGTGTGTCTCGCCAGGCGAAGTCAGCCAACTGCCTCGCCGAGCAGCGTGCGCAGCCGTACGAGGATACCACACGCAGCTCCTGAATTCGGGGCCGGGGAAGCCGCCGCGTTACCCGTACGAGCTGACGAAACCAGCCCGGCCGCAGTGTTCCCGGCCGAAGCCAAGACGAATCTCTCCCTCAGAGGCGGGAGAAAGCAAACGCCAGCGGGCTCGCAACCCGCTGGCGCGTCCAACGTCGGAGAGGCGACGGTCGACCCTACGATCGCTTGAGCATGCGGTAGATCCAAAGTAGCAGGATGGCGCCGACGACGGCTAGGATCATGCTCACGAAGTTGAACCCCGTGACCGACCCGAACCCGAGCGCGGTGCCAATGAAACCACCGACGATCGCTCCGGCGATGCCCAAGAGGATCGTGATCAGGATCCCTCCTGGATCCTTGCCGGGCATGATGAGCTTTGCGAGTGCACCGGCAACCAGGCCAAACAAAATCCACCAGACGAAAGCTGCCATGCGTTCCCTCCAGGTTGAAGTGACTGGTCAGTCTCTCCACCGGGGTTGCACGGGCCCTCTGGCACCCGCCCAAGTCCCCTCGGCGGAGTGCCGCGCGAGGGGACACCGCCCGGTACGCGCGTGCGCACAGGGTATGCCGCGCACCAACGCGACGGACCAACACTGTGCTTCAGGTGAACCGGGCGTGATGCTACCTGAAACTGGCCCTCGCGGCAAGCGGGCCCGCCTATCGCCGAGCCGGCATGGCCGCCCGGTGGGACTCCGTTGAGCGTCGGCGTCCGGGCTCGGACCCATCTCAACCAGGACCGTGGCCGCGCGCTACCGGCGGTTTCGCTCGTACACAATCCGCCCACCGACCATGGTCCAGAGGATGCGCGCTTCGCGAATCTCGTCCGGTGGCACCTCGAAGAGGTCGCGGTCGATGAGCACGAAATCGGCGAGCTTTCCGGGTGTAATCGTGCCCTTGACCGCCTCGTCGAACGATGCGATGGCACCGTCATGAGTGTAGGCGCGAAGCGCCTCTTCGACGGTGATCTTCTGCTCTGGCACCCACCCATTGGGATGTTTCCCGTCGAGCGTACGCCGGGTAACTGCCGCGTAGATACCCTCGAGCGGCGAGGGCGGCGCGACGAACCAGTCACTACCGAACGCGACGGTCGCTCCGGCGTCGAGCAGTGATCGAAAGGCATACGTGGTCTTCGCACGCTCGGCTCCGATGACCTCCTCCGCCCACCGCCCATCGTCGATCGCGTGATACGGCTGCATGCTCGCAATGACGCCGAGCTCCGCGAAACGGCTGATATCTTCTCGGCGAAGATGCTGGGCGTGCTCGATGCGCCAGCGCCGATCGCGCTTGCCGTTGTCGGCCGCAACACGCGCATAGATATCGAGGAGCTCGCGATTGGCGCGATCCCCGATGGCGTGGACCATGACCTGAAGGTACGCGACGTCAGCGGCGGCAATGTTCTCGTACAGGGTGTCGAGCGGCGTGACGGACAAGCCGCGGTCGTTTGGGGCATCGCTGAACGGCTGCTCGAAGAGAGCGGTGTGCGACCCGAGCGACCCGTCGACAAAGGCCTTCAGACCACCCACGCGGAGCCACTTGTCACCGCGGCCCTGCTGCCCAAAGCGGCGGGTCCTGATCAGATCCCGCAGCTGTTCCCAGTCGGCGAGCGGCACGACGGCGTAGATGCGAGTGCTGAGCCGCTCTGCCTTCAACGCTCTGGAGAACGTCTCCAGGTCCGCCCAGCTGCCCATGTTGTGGACCGTGGTGACGCCCTGGGCGGCCACGTGACGCATGGCAGCGTCGAGCGCCCGATCCGCCTGCTCCGGTGTCGGTTCCGGCACGACCCGCGTGACGAGCCGCATGGCGTTGTCTTTGAGCACGCCCGTCGGCTCACCGCGAGCATCCCGCACAATCGTGCCTCCGGGAACATCGGGAGTGTCGCGTGTCACGCCTGCGGCGCGCAGCGCGGCGGAATTGGCCAAGGCCATGTGGCCGTCGAGACGATGGACCCAGACCGGATGGTGGGGCGTTATCGGGTCGATCCATTCGTGCTGGGGCAGCTCGCCGCCCCAGCGCTCGTGATCCCAGTCTCCACCCGTGATCCAGGTGCCCTCGGGAGCGCCCTTGGCAAACGCCGCGAGTCTATCGGCGAGCTCCTCGCGCGTTCGCGCATCGCGCAACTGCACCGAGGCGAGCCGAAAGCCGCCGTCTATGAAGTGGACATGCGAATCGATGAAGCCAGGTACCAGGAGGCGACCGCGCGCATCGATGGTCTGCACGCCCTCGTCGGCCATTGCCCGAATCTCGTCGGTCGAACCAACGGCAGCAACGCGATCACCAGCGACGGCAATTGCCTCAGCCCACAGGTGGGCAGGATCAGCCGTCCATGCCCGCGCGTTGACAATGATCAGCGTGACGCGCTCGGAGTCGCCGTGGGAAAGGGAGGGAGTAGAGCACGCGACCATCGGCAGCAGCAGGAGCGCGGCGATGGGAAGAAGATTCTTGGTTCTTGGTTCGAGGTTCTTGGTCCCTGGTGCGGCGAGGCCCTTGGCGCGTGGGCGCTGCTGCACCCCCGCACCAAGGGCCAAGGACCAAGAACCAAGAACCAGCACGCGCGTTACTGTCCGACGGTGAACGGTGCGGACACCCGTGTCGTGCCCCACTCGATCGCCAGCGTGCCGCCGGCGTCTGTTTCGTCCACCTTGAAGGTGAGCTGCTCGACCGGCTCGGAAAGCGTCTCCTTGGTCATTGGGGAGCGGCCCAGATCCTGGCCTTCGTCATACTCCGTGCCCCACTGGCCCGTCTGCTTGCTGACAACGAGCTGCCAGTCGCTTTCCCCGGGAAGCGTGTAGAGCGTATAGGTGCCCGCCGGTACGCTCAGGTCACCGATCTTGAGCCCCTGGCTCACGTCGAGCGTGGTGGCCTCATCAGCGCCGGTGCGCCACACCGGGCCGTCCGGAGCTGACTCACTGACGAGCTCGTCGAGATCGCGCCCCTTCAGATTCGGACGCCCATACGTAATCTTGATGGTGGCATCGCCCACGGTCCAGGTGTGCGCTTCGTGCGGGCTCCCGCCCTTGCCGGGATGGACCTCTTCGACCTCTTGCGCAGCCGCCGGCGCAGACGCAAGCGCGAGTGAGCCGACGAGGAGCGCTGTGGCAAATCGGGTGTTGACTAGCATCGATGTGACCTCCCTGGGGTTGATGGTTGAACTTCCATCATAGGATCTTCTTACCGAGCGCCGAGCTCGCGAGCTCGGCGCCGAGGATCGCCGTTTGGTTGCGCACATCCAGCACTGGATTCACTTCGACGATATCGAGCGCGAGGAGGCGATCCGAGTCGGCCACCATCTCCATGAGCGTGTGTGCTTCTCGGTAGACGAGGCCGCCCCGGACGGGCGTGCCGACACCGGGGGCAATCGAAGGATCGCAGACGTCGAGATCGAGTGAGACATGGATCCCTGCCGTGTCACTGCTGCCCAGGGCCAGTGCCTCCTCCATCACAGAGGCGATTCCGCGCCGGTCGATGTCCTTCATCGTAAAGACGTGAATCCCGGACGATCGGATCCGTCGCTTCTCGGATTCGTCCAGGTTGCGGACGCCAATCAACACGGTGTGCGCCGGCTGCACCTTGGGGCTGAACCCGCCCAGAAGCGCAAGCTCCGCCGGCTCGGGACCCACGAGCGCCGCAAGCGGCATCCCGTGCACATTGCCGCTCGAGCTGGTCTCCGGCGTGTTCATGTCGCCGTGCGCGTCGATCCAGAGTAGGCCGATGGCCCTTCCGGACCGCTTGGCGAAGGCTGCCGACGCGGCCACCGACCCAGCGGCCAAGCTATGGTCTCCGCCGAGAAGGAGGGGCACGCCACCTTCCGATAACGCCGCCAGTGACTGTTCGAACAGGGTCTCGCAGACCGCAGCGATCTCCCCGATGTATTTCTTGGTCGGCTCGCCGCTGTCCTTGGTTTCAGGCGTGGGGGCATCGACGTTGCCGTGATCGACCACGAGGTGTCCGATCGCGGACAGGCGAGGGCCGATCTCGGCAATGCGGAGTGCCGAGGGCCCCATGTCCACACCACGACGCCCGGCGCCGAGGTCGAGCGGAACTCCAATGATGTGCAGTGTACCCATACCGGCACGGCGGAGAATCATACAGCATGGGAGGTTCGAGGGGCAGGGCGTTGCGGGCGAGGGGTGAGGGGGTGAGGGGGTGACAGGGTGACAGGGTGAGGGTGACAGGGCAACTCGACATTTGGGGTCACGTGATGGCCATGCTTCCCGTTGTTCGATCTGGGCCGAGAGTGTTCCGAACCACCCGTTCACCTGTCACCGTGTCACCTGGTCACCGTGTCACCCGCTGCCCCTTGCTAAGCGATCCGCCACCCCCCTCGCCGTGGCCCTTGCGTCGGCAATGCAGTCAGGAATGCCCAGGGCGCGATAGCCGCTTCCCGCGAGCGTGATGCGAGGGTGTTTGCCGAGACGCGCGGCAATTTCAGCGACGCGGACGCCGTGGCCCACGGTGTGTTGCGCGCTTGCAAGTCGCCACCGATACACCCGCGTCAGCGTTGGGTCGCCAACGATGCCCAGGAGTGGCGACAACGCTTCGTGCGCGCGTGCCGCCATCGTTCGGTCGTCGAGGTCGACCAAGTCAGGGCCGCGTGATCCGCCGAAGAAAGCGCGAAGCAAGACAAAGCCGTGGGGCGCACGGCCAGGCCACTTCGACGACACCCATGTCGCTGCGGTCAATGGGTAATCGTGCTCGAGCGCGGGCACGACAAACCCGCTGCCAGCCAGGGGGTGCGTTACCGAGGAGCGCGGATACGCGAGCGCGACGGATGCTAGAGAGGTGTGCGGGATGCTGCGGCAATGGTCTGCGACAACGGCATCCACCGATTCGAGGAGCTCAGCGGCGACGTGGGCAGGGGCGGCGAGCACGACGCCATCGGCCCTCATCCGCGCGCCGGAGGCCAGCATCACGGTGACATCAGGCGAAGTCGTGACCCCTGTGACGTGGGCACGACACTGGATCGAGCCGGGAGGTAGCGCATCCACGATCGCCTGGACGAGCTCGACCATACCGCCCGGGAAGGAGCGAAACGCGCCGCCGGCCGGAGGAAGATGCCTGCCTGCTCGCATCCCTACGACGATGCTTCTTCGTTCGGTCAGCGCTTGCCACAACCCCGGCAACGCCAGACGAGCGGAGAGCTCGTCGATATTGCCGCCGTAGATGCCACCGAGAATCGGTTCCGCGAGCCAGTCTACGGCTTCCCGGCCGAGTCGCCGACGAAGCAGGGAGCCGATCGACTCATCTGCGGCGCCCGGAGCAAGAGAGCCGGGGAGGATGAGATCGCATGCCGCGCGCAGCTTCCCGCGAAGAGAGAGCAAGCGAGTGGTTGCAAGCGACGCCAGATTCGTGGGAACGCCAAGCGCCACCCCGTTCGGGAGCGGGTGAAGACGGCCGCGGCGGAGCACATACGCGACGCGTGGCAGAGACGTGCCGATGGTACGCGACATCACTCCCAGGTCCTCGCAGAGCGCGACAGCGCCGCGCTTTCCAACGAGGAAGCCGTCTGGGCCGGCGTCGATCGTGAAGCCCTCCACGACGTCGGTCCGAATGAGACCACCGAGGCGATCGGCGGCTTCGAGCAGCCGCACGTCCACGCCGCGTCGCGTGAGCTCGTAGGCGGCCGCCAGGCCGGCGATGCCGCCACCGACGACGATTACACGGGGCATAGGGGGAAAGGGATCTAGGGATCTAGGGATCTAGGGCTTCCCTACTCGATGCTTCGTGAACGAACCGCGCCAGCATCTGAACATGCTCCGGTGGGGTGGTCGGTAGGATGCCATGGCCCAGGTTGAAGATGTGGCCAGGACGACCTGCCGCCCGCTGAAGCACATCTTCCGCACCTTCGCGAATCCGCCATCGCGATCCGAGGAGCAGCGTCGGATCGAGGTTGCCTTGCACGGCCCGATCGAACCCAATCCGCATCCAGGCCTCGTCGAGCGGCACCCGCCAGTCCACGCCAATCACGTCTCCACCAGCGTCGCGCATCGTCTCGAGCAGCGCAGAAGTCCCGGTGCCGAAATGGATTGTCGGCACCCGTCCCCCGAGTGCGTCGAAAACCCGGCGCGTGTGAGGAAGGGCAAACTCGCGATAGTCACGCGCCGAGAGCTGACCAACCCAGGAATCGAAGAGCTGGACAGCATCCACGCCCGCAGATATTTGAGCGTCGAGGAGCGCAGACGCTGCGTCGGCAAGCTTGCTGCAGAGCTGATGCCAGGCTTCCGGCGCCGTGTACATGAGCGCCTTCGTCCGAGCGAAGGTCTTGGAAGGGCCCCCCTCCACCGCGTACGAGGCGAGGGTAAACGGTGCGCCGGCAAACCCAATCAGTGGCAGCGTGCTGTCGAGCTCCTGCTTCACGAGCCGGACGGCTTCGAGGACGAACGGCAGGTCGGCGCGGGGGTCGAGCGGCCGCAAGCGGTCGATGTCCTCCTGGGTCCTGAGCGGCGTGTGGACGACAGGGCCTTCGCCGTGGACGAACTCGAAAGGCAAGCCCATCGGCGCGAGCGGCAACAAGAGGTCCGAGAACAAGATGGCGGCGTCGACCTCGATGCGATGCAGCGGTTGGAGCGTAATCTCTGCGGCAAGTTCGGGCGTTTGACAGAGTTCCAACAACGAGTGCTTCTCGCGCAGCGCCCGATACTCTGCCATGTAACGCCCGGCTTGGCGCATGAACCATACAGGCGTTGCGTCCACCGGCTGCCGTCTGCAGGCGCGCAGGAATCGATTCGAGTGGTTTTGCTGATTCAAGTGTTTGAAGGAAAACTACTTAAGTCAAGTGCTGTCGGCTTGTCGCGAACCGCAGGCCCTGCCTGACTGTGTCCTCGGGCGCTGCTAGCACGGCCAACCGCTTCCATGTTACCATCTCGTATTTGGCGTGTTCCGATGCCGCAGCAAGCGTTTTCCCGTGGGAGGCGGAGTGGCCATATTCGTCCGGCCGGTGCGAGAACAGGTTGAGCATGACCGTGTGATCCGGTTCCTGCAGACGCGGTGGCGTCGCCGTTTTGCCGTGGAAATCAACACCGGTGAGGAACGCGCAGCATCGATTCGGCTTCGCGAGACACCGCTCTATCCCGACTTGATTCTGACGCCGACCGACGGAGGCAAGCCACACGCCATCGTCGAGGTCGAGACGGGCGAATCGGTCAACCACCTGGAAGCGCTCTCACAGTGGGTCGCCTTCAGTAAAGCCAAGGCACGCTTCTACTTGTACGTGCCTGCTGCTTCGGTCGATACGGCGCGCCGGTTGTGTACCGCATTCCGCGTGGCGCCGTCGGAGATCTGGAGCTATCACACGCTCGGCGATCAGATTCGGTTCACCCAAGTGACTCGGGCGCCGGCCGCAGGTGAACGCACGGCCGAGGCGGCGGTCAAGCCGGTGCGCGCCAAGTCGGCGGCCAAGCGCCCAGCACGCGCTCCCGCCCGCGCGGCCAAGCCGTCTGGGAAGACGAAGAGTACGCCCCGGGCCACGGTAAAGCGCGCCGCCAAGGCGGTCACACGCCGCACGGGCCGGGCTGAACGCCCCGCCCGCGCCGCTGCCGCGCGGAAAACTCCGCCGGCTCGCAAGACCACCGGGACGCGGCGGGCCAAGACCGTGCGGGCGCAAAAGCGACGTTAAGGGTTTACATTGCCGTTTCTGCGCATTCTGCGCGACAAGCGCGGCATCGAGCACCTCTCCCTGTGTCAACCTGGGCGGGATGGCGACCACGGCCGCCCGCGCGTTCTCTACTGGTTTCGCAGCTCGTCCGCGGCGAAGGGCGCCGGACGGTCTCCGCTGGATGAGGCGAGCCGGCGCGAGATCGAGCGACACTTTCCTGACGTCACATTCGATTGGCAGGCGCTCTGGCAGACCGTCACGACCGCGACACTGCCGGAGCTGGCAGGACCGGCGGCGAAAGCGGGCAGCGCAGCGCCATCAGCCGCCGTCGCCGATTTGGATGTTTCTCGCGCCGCTCGAGGCTCGGCAGACCAGTCAGAGCGAAGGGGACGCCCGGACCAGGGCGCTCGAGGGGCGGAGCAGCGTGGCGCCGACCAGGATCCAGCGCGTGCCCGCCGAAATGCGCGCGCTCGTCGTCGACCGCGATCCGCACGGCGCCGCGCGGCCATGGAAGTCTCGCCGGCGTCTGAAGTCTCGGAGTAAACTTAACGAACCATGACAAGGTCGTTCCTCGCACGCGCCGTGTCCGCTGTAGTTACGTGTCTGGTCCTCGCCGCGGGAAGCGGCGTGCAGTCGTCCGGCGGGGAATGGAGCGGAGGTCTGGGAGAGGCGCCGCAACCAGCGGCCCAGGCCAAGCCGCCGGCGGCCGGTCAAGCGCCGGCGCAGAAGCCAAGGCAAAAGCCAGGGCAAAAGCCGGAGCGGAAGCCGCAGCAGCCCGGGGGACAAGAGCGGGCCGGGGGCGAAGGGCAGAAGCAAGACCCGACGTTCCGAACCGGCGTGACGATGGTTCTCCAAGACGTCCAGCCCCGCGAGAGTCGCAATGGTCAGTTCATTGCGGATCTCAAGAAGGACGACTTCGAGGTCCTCGAGGACGGCGTCGAGCAGGAGATCGTGTCATTCACGCTCGTGCACGGTGGCCGGCACTACAATCTCTTGGAGCCGCCGCCTCCGCCGCCGCAAGAAGGGCTCCTCCTCCCGACAAGCGCGCCCACCAACGACGCGGCGGGTCGAATCTTCATCCTGTTTGTCGACGACCTCCACCTCGACTTTCGGAACACGGGCCGGATCCGCGAGCTCTTCAAGAAGATCTCGACCACACTCATCCACGAAGGCGACATGTTTGCCATTGTCTCCACCGGTCCTTCGTCTTTGGCTATCGACCCGACATACGATCACAAGCGACTGGACGACGCCATCGAGCGGATCAGCGGCTCGGCGCTGCGGCCGAACGAGATCGTCGAAGGTCCCGAGGGCGCACAGGGACCCTCGGAGATCCGCTACCGGGCGCACGTTGCCTTCTCGACGGCCTACGATTTGGTCCGTGAGTTCGAGAAGATTCAGCATCGACGGAAGGCGTTCGTCTATGTGAGCAACGGATACGACTTCGATCCGTTCCCACGAGGCCGCCTCAAGTATCAGTACGAGCGGTATGGCGGGTCTACCGGCGGCGTCTACGATGGTGAAGACATCAATCCCGAAGATCCGACCGCAATTTATCGCCGGCAGGGACAGCAGTTCGCAGATGCCGATCTGGTGCGCGAGCTTGCGGAGCTCACACGCGCGTGCAACCGGGCGAACGTCACGATGTACACGATCGATCCGCGCGGTCTCGTGGGGATGCCGGACCTCGACGAGAACGTGGACATGACGGAGTTCAACGACTACATCCGCAAGTCGCAGGACAGCCTACGCGTGATCGCCGAAGAGACCGGCGGCTTTGCGGTGGTCAATCAGAACGATTTCGAGAAGGGACTCAAGCGGATCGACAACGAGACCAGCGACTACTACGTCCTCGGGTACTACACGTCCAATCCTGATCCGACACAGCGGCTACGGCGCATCGAAGTGAACGTCAACCGAAAGAACGTCAACGTGTGGCACCGTAGCTCTTATACGCTTCGCCCTGAAGAAACGTCGTCGCAATAGCGTAATCGGTCACGAAGCCTTTCGGCGGCGGGACGAGGCTGTCGTCGCAGCGCCGCTCGCTCTTGGCTTGCGCTTGCCGAAGAACTCCTCGTGAATCGCGCGGACTGCCTCGTCGAGCTGCGTGGCGCTGATCACGCAGGAGACTTTCATCTCCGACGTGCTGATGCAGTCAATGTTGATGCGATGTGTGGCCAGCGCCTCGAACATCCGCGCGGCCAAGCCTGGCGTCGACGCAATGCGTGACCCGACGATGGCGATCTTCGCGACGTCTGTCTCCACCAGGACCTCGCCGGCGATCTTGCGTTTGAGCCAGGTTGGCGCGAGCGCCCGCACGGCGGGTGCGCTATCGAGATCGACCGTGAACGTGATGCGATTACGGTCGTGCGTCGCCGCCGCTTGGATGATGAGACGTACGTTCACGCTGGCCTGCGCCAGGTCCTTGAAGACCTTTGCGGCGACGCCCGGCTCGTCATGTACGTCGAGCAGCGTGACCTTCGCAACCTTCTTGTCTGCTGTGACTCCGACGACAGCCGCTTCTTCCATCTTGATGGCTCCTCCCCGGACCCAGGTGCCTGGCCTCGTGTGGAAGCTCGATCGCACGTGGATGGGTACTCCTTCCTGCATGCAGATCTCGGCCGCTCGGGGGTGCAGCACCTTCGCACCGCTCGCGGCGAGCTCGATGCACTCCTCATAGCTCAGCTCTTCGATGAACCGCGCATTCGGCACGACATTGGGGTCTGCTGAGTAGACGCCATCGACGTCCGTGCAGATCTCGCAGACCGGCGCTTTCAGCGCGGCCGCCATGGCCGCGCCGGTAATGTCGCCACCACCTCGGCCGAGCGTCGTGATTTCGTGGCCATCGGTCACCCCCTGAAAGCCGGCCACGATGACGATTCGTCCAGCCTCGAGCTCGCGAAGAACGCGCTGGGTCTCGACCTGGTGGATGCGGGCGTTGTTGAAGGAACCGTCGGTCCGAATTCCGCACTGGGCGGCGGTCAGTGACACCGGCCGCGCACCGCGATCCTGGAGGGCAAGGCCGAGCACCGAGACGGCAATCTGCTCGCCGCACGCCAAGAGCTGGTCGAGCTCGCGGCCGTGGGGGTTGCACGAGACGCTGTTGGCCAGCGCGACCAACTGGTCAGTGGTCTTGCCCATTGCGGACACTGCGACCACTATGTGATCGTGGGTCTTACGGCACTCGAGAATGCGATCGGCGACGGCAGCCACACGCTCTGGTGTCGCGACCGAGCTGCCACCATATTTCTGCACAACGAGACGTGAACGGGAAAATCGAGGCATTTGATCAGAACAGGCGTCAGGGGTCAGGCGTCAGTCAGGCGTCAGGACATAGGCGTCAGGAGATTCATGGGGCTCCCAACGAAGGAAGCTTACTGCCCTCGGCCGTCAGCCACCGTCGCGGGGCCAACCATACTGCCCCCTGCCCCCTGGCCCCTGACCCCTTCTTCTTCGAGCCACCTGTCGAAATCGCCGAGCGAGCGACTCAGCTGGACGGGGTCGGCCATGCGGTCGACCATCAGCTCCGAGGTTTTGTAACCGTTGCCGGTAATGCAAACGACAACGGACTCGTCTGGCGCAATGCGTCCCTCCTCGATCAGCTTGCGGGCCACGGCAACCGTCGTGCCGCCCGCAGGCTCCGTGAAGATTCCTTCTGTTTCTGCCAGGAGTTGGATGGCGTCCAGAATCTCGCCGTCGGTTGCGGTGGCGCCCCAGCCGTTGGTGCCACGAAGCGTTTCGAGCACCTGAAATCCGTCCGCTGGATTGCCGATGGCAATGGACTTGGCAATCGTGGCCGGCCGCACTGGCTCCGGATGCTCGAGTCCCTCGTGGAGGGCGCGCACCACCGGTGCGCAACCGTCCGCCTGCGCTGCGTACATCTTGGGGATCTCGCCCGACGCCAACCCGAGATGACGACACTCGCGAAAGGCGCGCGCAATTCGAGGCAAGAGTGTCCCCCCCGCAACCGGCGAAACGACATGTTGTGGGAAGCGCCAGCCGAGCTGCTCGACGATCTCGAATCCCACCGTTTTGGCACCCTCGGCGTAGTAGCTGCGGAGATTGATGTTGGCAAATCCCCAGTGGTGCTTGTCGGCCACCTGTGTGCACAACCGGTTCACGTCGTCGTAGGTGCCGTGGATGGCGAGGACTTGGGGCGCGTACACCTGCGAGCCCAGCACCTTGGCAGGCTCGAGATCGTCCGGGATGAAAACGTAGCAGCTCAATCCGAGCCGCGCCGCGTGCGCCGAAACCGAGTTGGCGAGATTACCGGTCGAGGCACAGCCGAAGACGGTGAACCCCAGCTCGATGGCGCGCGTGGCGGCAACCGACACGACCCGATCCTTGTAGGAGAGCGTGGGGTGATTCACGCTGTCGTCCTTGATGTACATCTCGCGGACACCGAGGCGGGCCGCAAGACGCTCCGCCTTGACGAGCGGCGTGAACCCCGAGTTGAGGCCCGTGCGCGGCTCACCCGCGATCGGCAACAGCTCGCGATAGCGCCACAGATTCTTCGGGCGTGCCGCGACGGCATCACGGGTCAGCGTGGCACGTGCGCGCTCGTAGTCATACACGGGCTCCAGGGGGCCGAAGCATTGATCGCACACGAAGAGTGCTTCGGCGGGGAAGCGCGCATGACACAGATGACACTCGAGACCAACAAGCGTGGACATAGCAACGGGCACGATCACAGGGCCTTTGGCGCCTGGCGCGTATGGCCGCGCTGACCAATCACCGGCTCCTGGATTGCTGGCATCGTGTCGGAGGGCCGCACCGGCTGGTGAACGGACAGGTCGCGGACGACGCAAGATACACCGAGCCGGCTGTAGAGCTCCTCGAACAGCCGGACCACGGGGCCGGAATTGCCATCGACGAGCGCGGAAATCGACGGCCCCGCTCCGCTCAAGAATACGCCGACCAGCGCCGGATCCTCGAGGCGAAGTGCGTCATAGAGCCCCGGTACCAACGGTGTCCGAAACGGCTGATGCAGCCGGTCCTGCACCGCTGTGCGTAGGAGATCGACACGCCCCGCGTGCACAGCCTGGAGGAGCAGCGCGACGCGTTGCAAGTTGAAGACGGCATCGGATCTCGACACCGTGCTAGGCAGCACGTCGCGGGCCGCTTTCGTCTCGAGCCTTGTCTCCGGCGTTGCGACCACCACGCGCACCCGCTCGGGCCACGGTGACGCCAGGGCCGTGACGCGACCCGCCTCGTCCACGCAGCTCACCGTGAGACCGCCAAGGAGCGCCGGAGACGTATTGTCCGGGTGTCCCTCGAGGGCGGCGGCGGTCGCCAAGAGCTCCTCGAGCTCACACGGCTTCGTTACGGCTTCATAGAGTCGCAGGCCGGCGACGATGGCCGCTGCGCTGCTGCCGAGCCCCGCCTTCATCGGGATGGCCGAGCGAACCGTCACGCGAAGCGACGGACCGGCGCCGTGCCGGTCCGCCATCCGGCGATAGGCCTGGGCGATGAGATTCTCGCCGTCCGGGGCCACGTCGCCGAAGTCGCAGGTGAGCGTCGAGCGGTTGTCATCGACAACATCGGTCACGCGGACGTGGAGATAGAGGGAGAGCGCGAGCCCGAGCGTGTCGAAGCCCGGCCCAAGGTTGCCCATGGACGCGGGAACAGCTAACGAAAAAGGTACCCGGTTCATTTTCGGCACAGAAACGGGGACAGTCCCCGTTTCTTTATAGCATCGGCAGGCACACGGGCGGCTGGACGTTGAAGTCGAGCGCCGTGATTTCCTCCACCGCGCGGCGCATCGTCGACGCCGGGCAGCGCTCCAGTGTGACGACAAACGGCAACGCGTTCTTCGGGTTGCCAGGCTCTTGCAGGACGGCGTCGATGTTGATGGCGTGGGCCGCCAGCACCCGGGCGAGGTCTGCGATGATGCCGGGACGGTCGTGAACCACCAGGCGCAGGTAGTGGGGCGATTGCGTATCGCTCACCACCTCGGGACGTTTGGCTCCGCGCTGGCACACGTTGACTGGCTGCGCACCGTGCCGCGCGAGCGACACCAAATCCGAGACCACGGCGACGGCAGTTGGATTGCCGCCTGCGCCGTGTCCGGCAAAGAGCGTCTCGCTCCCATAGTCGCCGGTCGTCACAACGATGTTGCGGCTGCCGAGAATGGCGGCGAGCGGAGAAGATTGCGGCACGAGCGCGGGGCCGACGCTGGCTTCGAGGCGCTCGTCCGCGTCCGCTCTGAGCGCGACGCGCGACACTTGGCGGATGGTGGCTTGCAACCGACGGGCGTAGGTGAAGTCGATGTGATCGAGCGCGTGGATCGAATAGGCCGGCACCTGCGCCGGCTCGAGCTCGACGCCGAGCCCCACGCGCGCGAGGATGCACAGCTTTGCGCGCGCGTCGTACCCATCGACGTCTTCTTTGGGATCGGCCTCTGCGTAGCCGCGCTCTTGTGCTTCGCGGAGCGCCGCCGCATAGCTCACGCCGCCGTGCTCGATTCGGGTGAGCATGAAGTTGCACGTGCCGTTCAGGATGCCCACGATGCTTCGCAGCCGATCGCCGGCAATGCCGTCCCGCACGCCGCGCACGACCGGAATGCCGCCGCCAACGGCCGCCTCGAAGGCAAGCTCCGTGTGATGTCGGCACGCAAGCTCGAGCAGCTCGCCGCCGCGCGTGGCAATGAGCTGTTTGTTCGCCGTGACCACGGCCTTACCAGCTTCGAGCGACCGTGCAACCCACGTTGCGGCCGGATCGAGCCCGCCGACGAGCTCCACGACGACGTCGACCGGAAAGTCGAGAAGGTCGTCGAAGCAGTCGGTCCACTGCACGTCGGGCGGCAGCCAATCCACACGCTTGGCCGCAACGTGACGGTTGCAGACATGCGTCACCCGGAGCAAGCCATCGCGACGCTCCGTGATAAGGCGGGCAACGGCCGTACCTACCGTTCCGAAGCCGACAAGGCCGACGTTTAGGGGCATAGGGGCAAGGGTGACAAGGTGAGGGGGTGACAGGGTGAATGGGTGACCTCGTGACACGGTGACCGGGTGATAAGGCGCGGTGTGATTCGATACCCAGGACGAAGATGGGGCGAGGCTTTCACTGCGTTCGATGCAATTGCCTACGTCCGAAAACCCTCCTTCACCTTGTCACCCCATCACCCGGCCACCTTGTCACCCATCGTCTAGTCACCCCATCACCTTGTCACTCGCCGCACGCGCCTGGGCAATCTGCTGGTGGATCAGCTCTTTGATCCAGACAACCGGCTTGGGTTGAACACTCAACAGGGCTCGCCAGTCGGCTTCGGTGATGCTGATACTGATAACTCGTTCGCTCGGCATAATCGCTCATGATAGCCTGCCGGCGTTCGCAACGAAAATAGAATGTGTGCATTCAATCCATGAGCAGAAGTCATTCTTCAGGCTCTGAGCCCACGCGATCCTTGCCCGCAGCCGGCGACAGCCGCAGCTTGGGGCGGATCCGCTCGAATGTCGAGAGAACCTCCTGCACCGCTCGGGGGACACGGCTCGACCTCACGTAGACCCAGCCAGTTTTGCGAATCAGCTTCTGACCGTGGATGCGCGCGCAGAAGAACTGTCCGTTCTGCATCTCCCGCGCGACCGATTGGTAAGAGATGATCGTGATACCGAGACCTGCCCGGACGCACGCCTTGATGATCTCGACGTTCTCGGTGTCGGTGACCACGTGTGGATCGATGCGCGCGCGGGTGAAGAACTCGTCGATGACACGCCGAGTGTTCGACCCCTGCTCGAAGAGCACGAACGATTCACCGCGTAGGTCCTGCGGCAAGACACGCTTCTTGGTGGCGAGGGGGTGATTCGGGCCCGTCACTACCAGCAACTCTTCTTCGGACGCGGGTACCGTCACGAGGTCTGCGTGCTGAATGGGGAGCGTCAGCAGTGCAAGGTCGGTAGCGCCCGCGCGGAGCGCCGCCGTGCACTTGTCCGTGCTTCCCGCGACGATCTTCACATCCGCGCCCGGATGGAGCTTACGGAACTCTCTGAGCAGGATCGGGAACACGTACAGGCTGACGGTCATGCCGCCCGCGAGGCGCAATGGTCCCGTGTACGACCGGCGCGTGTCGGTGATGCTCGACACCGTGTCGTGCACGTCGTTGAACACGCGATGACTGAGCTGCAGGAGCGATTCACCGGCGGCCGTGATCCGAATGCGCCTTCCCACCCGCAGAAACACGGGCTCACCGAGCTCCTCTTCGAGCAGCAGGATCTGTCGACTGATCGCGGACTGCGAGACGTTTAGCTTCGTGCCCGCCGCGGTAAAGGATCCTGCCTCCGCTATGGCGCGGATGATTTCGAGCTGTCGAAGGTCCATCGAAGGCTAAAGCGTAGCACATCGTCTCAGGGGTCAAGGGACCAAGGGATCTAGGGATCTAGGGACAAGGAGGTCGCGACAGCGGGCGTTCTTCTTTCCTTTACCTCTTGGCGTAAGACTTCGATCCCTTTGCTCCCTTGATCCCTTGACCCCTTGATCCCTTGACCCCTTGATCCCTTGACCCTACGGCGTAACCACGTTGAAGGCTTCAACCGGCGAGGAGGTGCGCGCAGTGCGCATGGTTGCCGCCATCCGCGCGACGATCTCCGGATGTTCGGAGGCGAGGTCACGCGTCTCATGGGGGTCGGCGTCGAGGTCGTACAGCTCGATGGGCGCCTGCGGATTCTCGTTGAGGCTCACACGCACGCCCTTCCATCGCCCGACGCGCGCCGCCTGCTGCCCGCCACCGGCGGCAAACTCCCAGTAGAGGAAGTCGTGTGCACGTTGCTCCTCCGCCCGTCCGAGCAGCGCCGGAAGGAACGAGAGCCCGTCGGTCGGCGGGGCCTGGAGCCCCAACAGCTCCGCACAAGTCGCCCAGACATCCCAGGTCGCGGCGACATGCTCGGAAACGGTTCCAGCGGGGATCCGACCGGGCCAGGAGGCAATGAAGGGAACCCGGATGCCGCCCTCGTAGAGGGCTCCCTTGCGGCCGCGCAGGCCGCCCAGGCTCTGGAAGAACTCGAGGTCGATGTTGGCGGATGCGCCGTTGTCGCTCGTGAACAGGATCAACGTGTTCTGCGCAAGGCCGAGCGCGTGCAACTCGTCGACGATCCGTCCGACCTGCGTGTCGAGGTACGAGATCATGGCGGCGTAGGTCGCGCGCGGTGTGCGATTCGGGAGATAGCCCTCGTCACCGCGATAGGGTGTTTCAGGAAATTGGCCCTCGTACGGCGCGAGCGCTGCTTCGGGAACCTGCAACGCAAGATGCGGGAGCGTGGGCGCGTAGTAGAGAAAGAAGGGTTCGTGGCGGTGCTGGCGGAGAAACGCCAGCGCCTGGTCGGTCATCCGGTCGACGGCATACTCACGACCGCGAAACGGCGCATACGCTGTCGAATCGTCTGGATCACCCTTCAAGCGTTGGTGTGGATCGAAGTATGTGTTGTCGAGCGGCACCCGCTCGTCGTTGCGCCAGAGGTGCGTCGGATAGTAGTTGTGCGCCTGCTTCTGATCGAGATATCCAAAGAACGAGTCGAAGCCTTGCAGGTGGGGCAGGCCGGTCGAGCCGGGACCGCCGAGGCCCCACTTGCCGACGGCGCCGGTCGCGTACCCCTGCCGCTGAAGCCAACGGGCCACGGTGGGCGTCTGAGGAAGCAGCGCGAGCTGGCCGCGCTCCTCATCGTCTCGGAAGCCACCGAGCTCGAAATTGCCGCGCACGTACGCGTGGCCGCTGTGCAGGCCGGTGAGGAGTGTGGCACGCGATGGAGCGCAGACCGGGCTCCCGACGTAGAACTGCGTGAAGCGCATGCCCTCGGCGGCGAGCCGATCGATCCGCCGCGTGCGGATTCGCTGCTGTCCATAGGCGCCGATCTCCCCGTAGCCGAGGTCGTCTGCAAACAGGACCACGAGGTTGGGACGGTCGGTGGCAGCGGGATCGGGTCGCCCGTCAGTGGCGCCCACCACGGAGAGAACGATGCAGAGCGTGATGAGCAGCATGGGACGCGAGCGCATAGGGAGGTGAGTATATGACGAGCGGGCTTGCAATCTCTGCGGCAGAGTTGGTAGAATGACGGCACTTCGCTAACGCCTGGCTCCCAGCTCGGGCATGCGGGGGACATTCTTGACAATTTAGGTTGTGAATTCATGGGTAGACCTGGATTCGTCTGGGCCGCGAGGGCCGTCGTCTTCCTTGTTGGCGGTGTGGTGGTGTCGGCGGGCGCGGGCGTCGAGGCCGCCTATCGTCCCGCCGTGCAGATCGCCGGCGAAGCTCGCTTGGACCAGCCCAGGCTTGCCAGCGCGCCAGCCGCGGCGCCATCGCAGCGGTCCGGCAAGCGGCGCTTCAGGCGGGACGCGAACGGTGAGCTGATCCCGGACGTCCGGGCCGCCGCCGCCGTCATTTACAACCCCGTCACGCAAGAAATCATCTACGCGGAGAACGCCGACGACCAGCGGTCGATTGCGAGCATCACCAAGGTCATGACGGCGCTCATCGTCCTCGCGAGCGAGCCTGATCTCTCGCGCCGGATCGACGTGGCGCCTTCCGACGTCCACGCCGCATCCCACACCTATCTTCGGGCGCGCGAGCGGTTGTCGGTCAACGAGCTGTTGCATTTGATGCTCATTGGCTCGGACAACGCCGCCGCCCGTGCGATTGCCCGCGAATCCGTGCTCGGGTACAGCGGGTTCATCGACGCGATGAACGCGAAGGCAACGGCTCTGGGCCTTTCGAGCACACACTACGCCGATCCGTCGGGGCTGGATCCTGCCAATGTTTCCTCCGCGTATGACATGGCACGGCTCATCTCGTTTGCCGTGGGCAGCGAGCGCATCGCCGAGGTCATGCGCACCCCGGAGTACCGGCTCAGGATCAACAAGCGACGGGTCAAGCTCAAGAACACCAACAAGCTCCTTGGGGGCGACGTCGACGTGCAGGGCGGGAAGACCGGCTTCATCCGAAAGGCGGGTTATTGCCTTGCCGCGTTGCTGAAGCTTCCGACCGGTGACCCGGTTGCCGTCGTGGTGCTCGGCGCCCGGTCCAATGCGGGGCGCTTCGTCGAGGCAAGGCACCTCCTGAACTGGCTGAACGAGCGCGGCGCGCCCGTGCTCACGACCGCGACATCTACCCAGCCGTAGTCGCATCCCACACAGAGCAGCTGCGTGCCACGTGCGCCTCGTCGTCATGTCACAGCTGCGTGATGCGGCCGAGCGCCGTCTGAAGTACACTGAGGCTTCCGGCGTCGAGCGTTAAATCGAGCGTCAACCCTGCCCGCCCGAGCCAAACCATCATGAGCAAGTCGCGCAAGAACGATTCACCAACGTCATCCCCTTCTACCGATCCCCCATCCAGCGGCACACGCCGTCGGAGAGCTGCTCGATCCTCTGCGCCGACCGACGGCGCGAAAGCCGATACCAACGTTCCTGCACCACCGAGCGAGACGAGCTCCGCAGCGCACAGCTCGTCTGCGAGCGTCGAGCGCCCAGCACCAGCGCGCCGCGGCGGGCGTCGCCGCGCCGGAGCCACGACCACCAGGACGCCCGCGCCAGTCGAGAGACGGGAAGCCCCTCTGGCGCAGCGCCCTGAAATGCCACCACTCCGGATTCTCTTCGTCGCGTCGGAGGCCACCCCGTTTGCGAAGACCGGCGGCCTCGCGGACGTCGCAGGGGGGCTGTCAAAAGCACTCGGGAGCCTGGGCCACGACGTCACGCTCGTCGTGCCGAGATATCGCGGTGTTTCCGTCACGGGCGATGCGCGTTTACGGCTGGCCGTCGAGATGGGAGGCAAACGCTACGACACGGCGTTCTACGAAGAGCCGCTTGGACCGGGCGCACGCGCCGTGCTCGTTGACCACCCTCCGCTATTCGACCGCGAGCATCTCTACGGCGTTGGCAGCCAAGACTATCCTGACAACCCGAGACGCTTCGGCCTGCTCGCCCAGGCTGCGCTCCAGTACGCGAGCGCCCGGGGCCTCGAGCCAGACGTCATCCACGCGAACGACTGGCAAACAGGTCTCCTTCCCGTGTACCTGCGGACCCAGTACGCGGACCATCCGACGCTAGGACACGCGGCAACGGTCTTCACGGTTCACAACGTCGCGTACCAGGGATTGTGCCCGTCGACGTGGCTCCCGGAGCTCGGTCTCGGTTGGGCGCTCTTCAACGTCGACGCGCTCGAATACTGGCTGCACGTCAGTTTCTTGAAGGGCGGGATCCTCTTCGCGGATGTGGTGACGACCGTCAGCGAGGGCTACGCCAACGAGCTCTTGACGCACGAGTTTGCGTTTGGCTTCGAGGGCGTCTTCCGCAAGCGCCGCGAGCACTTCTTTGGTGTGCTCAATGGAATAGACCAGGAGATCTGGGATCCAGCGCGCGACGCGTTTCTTCCCAAGCCCTACACCGCAGATGACATGTCCGGCAAGGCGGATGCCAAGCGCAAGCTGCTCGATTCGTACGCTCTTCCGGTGGACGAGGCGAGGCTCGAGCGCCCCCTCATCGCGATGATCTCGCGAATGGTGGATCAGAAGGGGCTGGATCTCATTGCGGAGGCCGCCGACGATCTGGCTGGGCTGGACGCGAGCTTCGTGATTCTCGGCACGGGCGAGGCGCGCTACCAAGAGATGTGGAGGGATCTCGCGCGTCGCTATCCGGACCGGATTGGCGTTCGCATCGGGTTCGACGAGCCGCTGGCCCATCTCATCGAGGCAGGCGCGGATCTCTTCATGATGCCTTCCCGCTTCGAGCCGTGCGGCTTGAATCAGCTGTACAGTCTCCGTTACGGTACACTACCGGTGGTCCGTGCCACCGGGGGGCTCGGCGACACCGTCGCGAACTACCAGCCGGGGACCGACCAAGGGCAGGGGTTCACCTTTCGGGAAGCCACTGGCCGCGCCCTCCTCGAGGCGCTGCAGAGGGCAATCAGCGTGTATCGGAACGCGCCCGCAGATTGGAAGCGCATGCAACACAGCGGAATGCTGCGGGACTTCTCGTGGCAGGCGTCCGCCCGCGCCTACACGGCACTCTATCGGCTGGCGCAGCGCGACGGCTCGGAGCGGCTCAAGCTTCAAGGGGCGAGGGTCGAGCGTCGAGGTGTCCGGGGCGGCTGACGCCGACGACAAGAAGGGGCGCTTCCATCGGGGCTCACGAGGGCAGGGTCGCCTCGCCGAGGCGGCCGCTTAGAACCTCGAAGTGTCGGAAAGGCGTCCTAGAAATAGGCCCGACGAGACTTGGGCCGCGTATCATATGGAGAACACTGATGGCATCTGAGAAGATTCAGACGTTGACGGTCAGCAACTTCGAACAGGTTGTCGGCTCACCGAACCCGGTGCTCGTTGACTTCTGGGCGGAGTGGTGTGGGCCTTGCCGGATGATAGCGCCCGTCATCGAGGACTTGGCAACGACGTTCGATGGCCGCGCCGTGATGGCCAAGTTGAACGTCGACGAGCATCCGACGGTGGCTGAGAAGTTCAACGTCCGGAGCATCCCAACGCTGCTGCTCTTCAAGCAGGGCGAGCTGGTCGAGTCGGTCGTTGGCGTCCAGCCGCGGGAGACCCTCAAGCAGCTCATCGAAAAGCACGCGTAACAGGTTCTTGGTCCCTGGTGCTTAGTCCTTGCTGCGATGCTCGCACCACCAGACAGATACTGCAGCAGGAACCAGGGACTACGAACCAAGGACCAAGGACTACCAACCACGCATGCCCCGCGAAGTCGTCATCATCGGTTCGGGTCCCGCCGGCCTCACAGCGGCGCTCTACTGTGCGCGAGCGAATCTACGTCCCGTCTTGTTCGAGGGGATCACACCGGGCGGTCAGCTGATGACCACCACCATGGTCGAGAACTGGCCCGGCATGCGCGACGGCATCATGGGACCGGAGCTGATGGCCGAGATGCGAGCGCAAGCGGAGCGCTTCGGCACGGAGATTCGCACGAGCGAGGTGTCGCGGGTCGATTTGTCGCGACCGCCATTTCTCGTCGTGGGAGACGACGGAACGGAGCTCCGAACGCGGGCCCTCATCGTCGCCACCGGCGCGTCGCCGATGTTGCTCGGCCTGCCGGCCGAGGCGAAGCTGATGGGGCACGGCGTCTCCACCTGCGCGACCTGTGACGGTTTCTTCTTTCGCGACAAAGCGGTTGCCGTCGTTGGTGGTGGTGACTCCGCGATGGAAGAAGCCACCTATCTCGCCCGCCTGGCCTCGCAAGTCACGGTGATCCACCGGCGCGACGAGCTGCGTGCGTCGAAGATCATGCAGGAGAAGGCCCTTGCCAACCCGAAGATCACCTTTCTCTGGAACACCGTCGTCGACGACATCAACGATGTCGCGCGCGGGGAGGTGACCGAAGTCGCGCTGCGCAACACCAAGACCAGTGAGTCGAGCACGGTTCCGGTCGACGGTCTCTTCCTCGCGATCGGACATCGGCCGAACACGGCGCTCTTCACAGCGCAACTGGAGATGGATCGGAACGGATATCTCCTCGCACGCAACGGCACGTTGACCAACGTGCCGGGGGTCTTTGCATGCGGCGACGTGCAAGACCACGTCTACCGGCAGGCGGTCACGGCCGCCGGGTCGGGATGCATGGCAGCTCTGGACGCCGAACGGTACTTGGAAGGAATTCCGCGCGATACCTACGACACCGAGCCGGTCTCAGAGGCGACGTGACCGGTCACTCGATCCATCCTCCTCCCAGCACCTTATCGTCCGCATAGAAGACCGCCGCCTGCCCAGGTGCGATGGCTGCTTGCGGCTCGTCGAAGTCGATCCGCGCGCGAGTGGCGCTGATTGGCGTCACGCTGGCTGGCGCCGGGCGATGCCGATGGCGGATCTGAACGTCCGCACGGATCGATCCGGACGGGCTGGTCCCGGCGACCCAGTTGACCGTCGCGGCTGTGAGCGTGGCTCGCCCCAGCGCCTCACGTGGGCCCACGGTGACCTCGTTGGTCACCGAGTCGATGGCGACGACATAGAGGGGGATGCCAGTCGCAAGGCCTAGTCCCTTCCGCTGGCCGACCGTGAAGCGATGGACGCCGTCGTGCCGTCCGAGAGGGCGTCCCTGCTCGTCTGCAATGACGCCGGCCGACGGCCTTCCACCCACCGCGTGCCGCTCGACGAACTCGGCGTGGCGACCGGGCGGCACGAAGCAAATCTCCTGACTATCTGGCTTGTCTGCCACCGGCAAGCCCCGCTCGCGCGCGATGGCGCGGACCTCCGGCTTGGTGAGGTGCCCGACGGGGAAACGAGCCCGCGCGAGCTGTGCCTGCGTCAGCGAGAAGAGAAAGTACGACTGGTCACGGGCCGTGTCACGCCCTCGGCGCAAGCGATAGCGCCGTGTCGTCTCGTCGAAGTCGACCTGAGCGTAATGTCCCGTGGCAAGACACTCCGCGTCGAGCCCGCGGACGCGGTCCAGTAGCGTCGCGAACTTCACCTCGCTATTGCAGCGCGTGCAGGGTATCGGCGTGCGGCCCGACACATACTCACGTACGAAATTGTCAACCACCTGCGTGTGGAACTGTGACTCGAAGTTGACGATGTAGTGGGGGAGACCGAGCCGTCCTGCCACGCGCCTGGCATCATGCAGATCGTCGAGCGTGCAGCAGCGGCCGAAGCGCACCTCGCCCTCGCGCTGATCGTAGAGCTGCATCGACAGACCGATAGTCTCGTAGCCCTCGTCTGCGAGCAGCGCGGCGGCGACCGAGGAGTCGACGCCGCCCGACATGGCAACTGCGGCGCGCATGGGGAGAGTTGTGAGTTCTGAGTGTTGAGCTCTGAGTTAGTTCTTGGTGTTAAGAGCCAAGAACTGCTTCGTGCTGAGCGCGCTGATCCGTGACGGCGCGGAGTCGCTCGACCAGACGAGGCAAGAGCTCGACCACCCGATCGACCTCCGCCTCGGTGTTGTCGTGACCCAGGCTGAAGCGCAAGGAGTTGCGCGCGCGCGTGGCGCCAAATCCCATCGCCTGCAGCACGTGGGACGGCTCGAGCGTGCCCGAGGAGCAGGCAGAGCCAGTCGACACGGCCACGCCCTCGAGATCGAGCGCGATGAGCAGCGACTCTGCTTCGATGCCCTCGAAGCTGATATTCGACGTATTGGGTACCCGAGGCGCACCCTCACCGCTCACGGCGATGGCGGGAACACCCCGTCGGACGCCTGTCTCCAAGCGATCCCGCAACGCGCCGATGCGTGCCGGCTCGCCGCTCAGCGGATCGGCACCTTCGAGCGCAAGCTGCGCGGCGACGCCGAGGCCAACGATAGCGGGCAGGTTCTCCGTGCCGGCACGTCGGTTCTTTTCCTGGCGGCCGCCGGTGAGCGTCGCCGACAAGCGCGTGCCGCGCCGAATCCACAAGGCGCCCACACCCTTGGGACCGTGAAACTTGTGTCCCGAGAGCGACAGGAGGTCGACGCCCAGGGCGCGCACGTCGATCGGCAGCTTCCCAACCGACTGGACTGCGTCGGTATGGAATAGGGCCCCTTGGGCGGCGGCCTTCGCTGCGAGCTCGGCAATCGGTTGAACCGTGCCAATCTCGTTGTTCGCCTGCATCACCGACACGAGCGCCGTCTCCTCGGTGACGGCCGCCTCGAGCGCGTCAGGCTCCACCAGTCCCTCGGACGTGACTGGCAGCAGCGTCGTCGTCCAGCCGCGCCGTTCGAGCGCTTTGAGCGTATTGAGGACCGCCTCGTGCTCGATGGCGCTGGCGGCGAGATGCCGGCGGCCGGTCGGGGCGAGGGCGTCGGCCGCACCGCGCAGGGCGAAGTTGTCCGCCTCGGTTCCGCCGCTGGTGAAGACAATCTCGTCGGGCCGGCCGCCGATGAGCGCCGCGACGGCAGAGCGCGCCGCATCGAGCGCCGCCTTCGCGCGTTGACCAAAGTAATGAACGCTCGAGGGGTTCCCGAACGTGTCGCGCAGGATGCCCGCCATGGCGTCCACGACCGCCGGGGCCGGCGGCGTGGTAGCGTTGTGGTCGAAGTAGATGCGTGCGACGCCCATGACCTGGGTCCTCTGGTTTGGCGGTGCCGTGCCGCGCCCCCGGGCAGAACACCGACGAAACAGTAACCACCCATATTAGCACTGGCGGTTGGCGTCTCAGCAGTTTGCGCTACCGACGTCCAGGACGGTACGAAGACTACTAGACATCGTCCATGCGGCTTCCGTATACTGACAGCCTCATAGGTTGATCGGCCAACAATCGTGAAGTCGCGTTTTTCGGAGAAGACCCCATGTGGAAACGGGATGAGGCACCACGGCCAGCGGCAGGCAGCGCCCCCGCGAAGGCGATGCCGTCGCAGCCACCCCCAACCATGAACCCGCCGGCAGCGCCTCGGTCGCAGGCCTCCTCTGGAAGGGATGTCGTGAATATCGGGAAATCTGTCGTGATCAAGGGCGAGCTGAATGGCAGCGAGGATCTCACCATCGAGGGCCAGGTCGACGGCAAAATCGAGCTGCGAGAGCATGTGCTGACGATCGGCGGGAATGGGAAGATCAAGGCGCAGGTTTTCGCGAAGTCCATCATTGTTCTGGGCGAGGTCGTGGGCAATATCACCGCCTCGGAAAAGGTCGATATCCGGGACAACGGCTCGGTGGACGGCGACATTACATCCCCCAAGGTGGCGATCGCAGAGGGGGCGCACTTCAGGGGCAGCATCGACATGCAGCGGGGGCCACGACCGGCCGCACGGCCCGCGGAGGCGAGGCCGCCACAGGCCGCGGCCGCCGCGACCGTGGGAGGCAGCGCAGTTCTGAAAGCGTAGGAAACGAGGCACGGTGGCTGGTCGTGGTTCCGGGTTCACTGCGTTTGCGACTCGTCTCTTTGGCTGGATGCTCAACGGGGCAGCCGCCGCGCGGAACGGGAGCGACCCCTGGGGGCCCAACGCAACAGCCTGGGTCCAGACGAGGGCACTGAAGCGCTTCCTCGCTTGCCTGTCGGATCGCGAGGCGCCCGTGCTGCTGGATCTCGGTCCTGTGGTGGGGCCGAATGTTGCGTTCTTCGGCGAGCAGCTCGGGTGCAAGATCTTCGTTGAAGATATTCACGAGGACATCGAGCGGTTCGCCCGGAACGGCACGTGGGACCAGCTCCCGAGCTTCCTATCCACCCGCTTCGACCGGCCCACCGAAAGCATCGACGGAATCCTCTGTTGGGATCTCTTCGACCACCTCGACAAGGCCGCGGCCGATGCGTTGGCCGACGAGTTGTCTCGGCTTCTCAAGCCGGGCGGTGCGTTGCTGGCGTTTTTTGCCACGACGTGCGAGGCGACCACTGGTTATAGCAGGTTCGTCGTTGTCGACGACAACACACTTCACCACAAGTCTGCCGCGTCGACGGCCGGGCGGGTCCGCCAAGCGAGCGACCTCCGTGCGGTTCCTCGTGGTCGCCACGTGCTGCCGAGCCGAGAGATCGACCGCCTCTTCGAGGGCCTGCGTATATCGCAATCGTTCCTCCTTCGCGCGCGCATGCGTGAGACCCTGTTTCGGAAGCCGTCACCCGATGAAGAGCTCGCGAAGGCGCCAGTCCCCGTTCGACGGCGGAAGCGGTTGGCAGCCGGTCGCCCCAAGCCAGCGGCGGCGTCGCTGAATCTTGCCGTAGGGCGCGCGAGCGCGGGCGTACGCCGAACCGCTCCGAACCAGAGCCACGGCGTGAACGGCGTCAGCCGGCAGGCGCACGCCACCGAGGGACTACCGTTGAAGGCCAGATCGAAAAAGGTTCGAGTCACGAGGTCCGAGGCAGACAGTAAGGTTCGAGCGACGAGGTTCAAGCTTCGACGAGGGCAGTAAGGTCCGAGGTGAGACCGATCATCGCGCTCCTCACCGATTTTGGATTAGAAGACCACTACGTCGGTACGATGAAGGCAGTGGCCGTAGGGGTCTGTCCCGAAGCGCTCTTCATCGACATCACACATCAGATTCCGCCGCACGATGTTGCGGCCGCCGCTCAGGAGCTTGCGGCGGCGTTCCAGTTCTTCCCAACCGGCACGGTCTTCCTCGTGGTCGTGGATCCTGGTGTTGGCGGCGCGCGCCGTGGTCTCGCGGCGGAGACCGGCGGGTATCGTTTCGTGGCGCCCGATAACGGTGTCCTGTCGGCTGCCTTCGCAGCGCTCCCGCCGAAGCGCATCGTCGAGCTTGCGGAACCGCGTTATTTCCGTCCAACCGTCAGTCGTACGTTCGAAGGTCGCGACCGCTTCGCCCCGGCGGCCGCCTGGCTCGCGCGCGGCGAGGCGCTGGAGTTGTTCGGCCCGCCAGTCTCCGATCCCGTCAGGCTCGACTTGCCCGAGCCACTGGTTGGTGAAGACAACATCGTTGGAGCGGTCGTACGAGTCGATCGCTTTGGAAACCTGATTACCAATATCCCGCGTCGATCCCTAGAACGGCTGATGGCTGAGGGCCCGATCGTCGTGCGCCTGGCCGATCAGCCGGTGTCCCGCTTGGTCGGCACGTATACCGACATCGGCGATAGAGAGATCTGCGGCTTGATCGGCAGCGCTGGAACGCTGGAGCTCGCGGCGCGGTCCGCCAGCGCCGCGGCGCTCACCGGCTGTCGCCGCCTCGCGCCGGTCGTGGTTCGCCGGCGTGCTGACGACGACAGTACGGCTTGACCCCTGGATCCCTTGACCCCTTTACCCCTTTACCCCTTTACCCCTTCCCCCCTTTCCCCTAAGCTGACCCTGCCATGATTGATTTCGAGCTCACAGAGGAACATCGTTTACTCGAGCAAACGGTGCGTGAATGGGGACAGCGGGAGGTTGCACCGCGCATCGCCGAGTTGGACCGCACACATACGTTCGATCGAGGCATTCTGCCCCAGATGGCGGATCTCGGTCTCCTCGGCGTCTGCATTCCAGCCGAGTACGGCGGCGCGGGCATGGACTACATCAGCCTTGGCATCGCAAGCGAGGAGCTCGAGCTCATCGACACCTCGCTGCGCGTCATTCTGTCGGTGCACGTCGGCCTCAATTCGCTCTCCCTGCTGACATGGGGCACCGAGGCGCAAAAGCAGCGCTATCTCGTGCCGCAGGCAAAGGGAGAGAAGATTGCGACGTTCGGCTTGACCGAGCCTGCGGCAGGCAGCGACGTCCGCGGCATCGAGACCGTTGCGCGCAAGCAGGGCGATCGCTACGTCATCAGCGGCGAGAAGATGTGGATCTCACTGGGCGATGTCGCTGATCACTTCCTGGTCTTCGCATGGACCGATCTCGACAAGAAGAAGCAGCGCGATTCGTCCGGATTGAGCGCGTTCATCGTGGAACGCGCCTCCCAGGGCTTCTCGAGTGGGACGCTCGAGCACAAGTGGGGCATCCTCGCCGGAAACACCGGCTTCTTCAAGATGGACGAGGTCGAGCTATCGGAGGAGAATCGGCTGGGCCGCGAGGGTGAGGGATTCAAGATCGCGATGTTTGCGCTGGATCAAGGGCGCTACACCGTGGCAGCGGGCGCCACCGGGCTGATTCGGGCCTGCCGTGATGCGAGCGTTGCGTACGCGAAGGTGCGAACTGCGTTTGGCGTCGAGATCGGGCAGCACCAGCTCGTCAAGGAGATGATTGCGCACATGGAATCGGACTACCAGGCGGCGCGGCTGCTGTGGCTGCGTGCGGGGTGGTTGAAGAACGTGGGGCGCCGCAATACACGCGAGACCGGCCTGGCGAAGTGGTTTGCGACCGTGGCCTCGGAGCGAGCGGCGAGCGACGCGGTACAAGTGCACGGCGCGAATGGGTATTCAGATGAGTATCCCGTCGGGCGCTTCTATCGCAACTGCAAGGGCGCCGTGATCTACGAGGGGACACGCGAGATCCACAAGCTGATGCAGGCGGACTACCTGCTCGAATACCGTGTGGATCGGGCGACGCGCTGCGAGCTACCGGCGTACCGGGCAGCGACGCCAGGCGAGAAGTAGGCCCGACCTTGGGTCGGGCGCATCAGTGAGAGGCTCCGTCATGGAATCGGATCTGTCTCTTGAATTCCTCCGCGTTGTCGAGCAGGCGGCCATTTCGTCGGCGCACACGATGGGGCAGGGCGACCGACACAAATCAGACGCAGCCGCCGTGACCGCCATGCGGACGACGCTCGACACCGTGCCTATCGATGGGACGATCGTGATTGGTGAGGGAGAGCGCGACCAGGCGCCGATGCTCTACATCGGCGAGCGCGTGGGGATGGGCGTCGGCGAGACGACCGACAAGTTCCCGAAGATCGACATCGCGGTGGATCCGCTCGAGGGCACGAACCTCTGCGCCTTGGGCGATTCGGATGCCATCGCGGTGCTTGCCGCGTCGGATGAGAACGGCTTGCTGCATGCGCCCGACATCTACATGGACAAGCTCGTTGTCGGGACCGAGGCGAAGCATGCGGTGTTTCTCGATGCGCCGGTGGCACACAACCTGCGCGGGATCGCCAAATCGCTGAATCGTCGCGTGGATGACCTGGTGGTCGTGGTCTTGAACAGGCCGCGCCACGAAGAGCTGATTCGTCAGATTCGGGCGGTCGGCGCACGCATCCGCCTGATTGGCGACGGTGACCTCTCCGCCAGCATCGCGGCGGCGGTGGGCGGGAACGGCATCCATGCAGTGATGGGGATCGGCGGTGCACCGGAGGGTGTGCTGACCGCCGCCGCCATGCGCTGCCTGAACGGCGAGCTGTTCGCGCGACTGATCATCAACGACGCGGAACAGGAAGCGCGCTGCCGGCAGATGGGGATCACCGACACCAAGCGGGTGTACACCTCGGAGGATCTGGCGCCAGCCGACTCGATCATCTTCGCAGCCACAGGCGTGACGGATGGCTCGTTGCTCAAGGGCGTGCGCTTCTTCGGCGATGGTGTGCGAACCTACTCGCTCATCATGCAGACCAGGCCAAAGCGGATTCGGTTCATCGACACGATTCACGTGAAGAGCACGACGGACTTCAAAGTCAGGTTCTTCTAGGGGGGAGGGATGCGGCTAGGGGTCAAGGGATCTAGGGATCAAGGGAAGGGGACTTCGGAGGATGGAGCAGCAGCGACGGTGACCTCCGATCGGCGATTCACCCCTTGACCCCTCGATCCCTTGACCCCTCGATCCCTTGACCCCTCGATCCCTTAATCCCTAGATCCCTCTAGACCCCTTCGTGGCTACTCGTCATCGCGAAGTCGGCGCGGGTCCTTCTTGTGCTTCGCGCGCCGAAACGGCCGTTTCGAGCGGTCCTCGTGCACACCGCCACGCTGTCGCGGCAGCGGAGCCCGAGGGAGGCGCGGCTTGGACGATTTGCGTGCGCTCATGGACCCTCGAGACGTGAAACCCTTCGGGTTGCGAACACGGCGCGTTCGGCGAACGCACCCTACGATTCGACGAGGGTAGGGCCGCCTCGCCGAGGCGGCCGTTGGAATCAATAATGCAGCGCGTCGAAGTCTGTGACGTCCGGCAGCGATGGGCCACGGCGATCGAGCGGGCCGTCGCGCTGCTGCGGACGGGACAGATCGTCGCCTATCCCACGGATACGCTATATGCGCTCGGTGCCGCGGCCAACGACGCGCGCGCCGTTCGTGCGGTCATGGCGCTCAAGGAACGCCCGACCGATAAGGCCCTGCCGATTATCGCTGCTGACCTCGAGCAGGTTGCTGCGCATGTCGGCTCGCTGCCGCCGCTCGGTCTGCGGCTCGCGCAACGCTTGTGGCCCGGCCCGCTGACCCTCGTCATGACCGCAAGCCGTCCGCTCGCTCCTGGCATTGTCGCACCGGACGGCTCGGTGGCTGTGCGCGTGCCCGCGAGCGACGTTGCCCGTGCTCTCGCGGCCGCCGTCGAGCGGCCGGTGACCTCGACCAGCGCCAATAAGGCGAGCGGATCGCCGGCAGAGTCGGCCGATGAGGTGACTCGTGTGTTTGGTACGACGGTCGCGCTCGTCCTGGACGGTGGACCTGCACCCGCGGTCGCTCCATCAACGATCGTCGATATACGCGGGACCGCACCACAGCTCCTGCGCGAAGGGGCACTCACCTGGGGGCACGTGCTAGAATCGCTCGAGTGACACTGTCAGAGAGCGCGTTCACGGGTCGAGAGACGCGGGAGCGCACCGTGCTCGTGCTGCTTCCGATATCGGGCCGGTGCACCGATACCGACGAGCACCGACAGGAGCTCGCCGGCCTGGCCGAAGCCGCCGGGGCCACGGTCGTTGCCACGATGATTCAGGAGCGGCCTCGGCCCGATCCGGCAACGCTCATTGGTCCCGGAAAAGTGGCTGACGTCGCAGCCGCGTGCGCGACGCACGAAGCACACCTCGTGATCTTCGATCATGAGCTCTCGCCGGCCCAGTTACGTAATTTGGAGGATCGGTTGGATCGGCGTGTGATCGACCGCACGCAGCTCATTCTCGACATCTTCGCGAGACGTGCCCGCACGCGTGAGGGGAAGCTCCAGGTCGAGTTGGCGCAGCTCAGGTATCTGCTTCCGCGCCTGGTCGGATCGGCTGCAGCGTTCTCGCGGCTCGGCGGTGGCATCGGCACGCGTGGTCCGGGTGAGACCAAGCTCGAAACGGACCGCCGCAAAATTCGCTTGCGCATCACGTCGCTCACCCGCGCCTTGGCTGCCGTGGAGCAACGTCGCGCCCGGTTGCGCGAGCGCCGACGCCGGACGGCACGTCCGACCGTGGCGCTGGTCGGCTATACCAACGCCGGCAAGACGACGCTGTTCAATCTCTTGACGAAGGCGGGGGCCACCGAATCGGATGCCCTCTTCGTGACGTTGGATCCGCTCGCCCGTGAGCTGAAGCTCCCCGGTCGACAAGCCGTGCTGCTCTCGGACACGGTTGGATTCATCGACCGGCTTCCTCACACGCTCGTGGCGGCGTTTCGCGCGACGCTCGAAGAAGTAGCAAAAGCGGATCTCTTGCTCCACGTCGTGGATGCCGCACGCGCGTCAGCCTCCCACCAAATGGACGCCGTGACGCGCGTGCTGGCAGAGGTCGGGGCCACCGAAGTCGATCAGCTCGTCGTGTTCAACAAGTGCGACGCGTTGACGCCGGAGCAACGGTCTCGGCTGGAACAGCGATACCCGGCTGCGTTCTTCGTATCGGCGCTGCGGGGTGAAGGCGTCGAGCCGCTCCTGCGAGCCGTCGCTTCCGCGCTGGCGCTCGACACGCGTCGCATCACGATGGATCTCGACCCGGACCAAGCGAAGGATCGCGAGCTGTTGTCGCGGTTGTATCGTTACGCGCGCGTCTTGCAACATGCGGCTCATGGTCGTCGCGTCTCGATCGAAGCCGAGGTGCCGCGTCGGCTGGTCGCGCGCTTCCGTGGAGCGGACGTGGGATGATCGGCGGATCGGATCTCGCTGGCGCGAGCGGTTCTCGCGGCGTTCGCGTCGTCTCCCGGGCCCTGGCGATCGTCCTGCTGCTGTCGGTTGCGGCGGCCTGTGCGCGGCGCACTGCTCCCGTCACGCCGCCAGCCACGCCGGCGTATCCGCAGTTCCCGTTTCCCGCCGTCACCGATGATCTCGCGCGGACTGCGGGCACCCTCACCACTGATCACCAGCGGGCCTGGTCGCTCCTCCAAACCGGGCGTGCCGACCAAGCGGCCCGCGACTTCGAACGCGTGCTCTCGCGCGAGTCGACGTTCTATCCGGCTGCGACCGGGTTGGGATTCAGCGAGCTGGCGCAGAAGCAAGCCGACGCGGCGCTCGAGCATTTCGACCGTGCGCTTGGGCACGCACCGGCCTACGCGCCCGCCCTGCTGGGTCGTGCCGAAACGCTGCTGATGCTCCAGCGTGATGGCGACGCGTTGGCGGCGTACGAGGCGGCGCTCTCCGCCGATCCGGGGCTCACCAACGTCCGCCAACGGATCGAGGTCATTCGCTTTCGTGCGGTACAGGCCGATGTAGCCGCAGCAGAGCAAGCACGACAGCGTGGCGAGCTGCCACGCGCCCGCGCCTACTACCAGCGAGCGATTACTGCGTCTCCGGAGAGCGGATTCCTGTACCGCGACCTCGCGCAAGTCGAGCGCGAGCTGGGTGAGCTCGACCGGGCCCTAGCCCACGTGGAGCGGGCGATCGCGCTCGATCCCAGCGATGCAGTGTCGTACCAGGTCCTGGGTCAACTGCGTGAGCAGCAAGGGAAGAGGGATGCGGCGCTCGCTGCCTACCGAGAGGCTGCGAGCTTGGATCCGACCTTGGATGTGGCACCCCGCATCGAGGCGCTCGAAGCACGCACGGAGGTCGAGCGGCTCCCAGCGGCGTACCAGACCATTCCGGGCGCCGTCGCGATCGGGCGCGGCGATCTTGCGGCGATGTTTGGCATTCGGCTCGCGCCGGTCATCGAGAGGGCATCCCAGTCGTCGGTGCTGCTGACCGATACCCGGCGCCACTGGGCCGAGTCCTGGATTCTTGGTGTCGCACAGTCCGGTATCATGGACGTCTACGGCAACCACACGTTTCAACCGGAGGCCAGACTCACCCGTGGCGAGCTCGCCACGGCGGCGAGCCGCGTCTTGGCGCTGATCGGCACGAGCCGACCGGCGCTGGCCGCTTCGTGGGACCGGGCGCGTCAATCGTTTGCCGATATGGAATCGAGCCACTTGCTCTATGCCGAAGCCTCGCGCGCGGTGGCGGCCGGTATCATGCGCGTCCGCGAGGACGGCACGTTCGCTCCCGCTGAGACCGTGTCAGGGAGTGAGGCGGTCGCCGCGGTGGAGCGACTCGCGCAGTTGGCAGAAGAAGCGGGACTAACGGTGAATCATGAGTAGTGATCAGTGGTTTTGATCACTGGCCCCTGACCACTTCCATGTCTGTCCTGACGCCCGCCAATCAGCTCACGCTGCTGCGGATGCTGCTCATCCCGGCGTTTGCGCTGCTCGTCCTGTACGGCCACCTCGGCACGGGCCTGCTGGTCTTCCTCCTCGCCGGGCTCACGGACCTGCTCGATGGCGTCATCGCGCGACGCTCCGGCCAGAAGACCGCGCTCGGGGCCTGGCTCGATCCGGTGGCTGACAAGCTGCTGCTGCTGACGGCATTCGTGCTATTGACGCTGCCGCTGCCGCATCTCCTGCATCGCCTCCCGGTCTGGCTGACCGTGCTCGTGCTCAGCCGCGATATTGGCATCGTGGCGACCGTTGCCATCTTCAACCTGGCGGTGGAGCAGCGGACGTTCCGGCCGTCGATATACGGCAAGCTCGCCACGGCCATCTACGTCGGGACCGGCGTGATCACGCTCTACTACAATTACATCGCGCGTCCGTCGGTCGTCCCGAGCGTGTTCGTCTGGGCGGCGCTGGCCATCACGATTGTTTCCGGCCTGCACTATCTGGTGCGCGCCGCGCGCATCATCAGAGAGCACTGAGGAGGAGACCTCAGCTTTACTGGGGCTCTTTGTTGGCTCGGCCCCCGCTGCGCGCGGCCTGAAATCTCCTAAGGACTAAGATTGTGCGTCATTCGTTACGATAGGAGATGTGATGATGCATGGATTCTTCCGGTCACTAGGAGCAGTCTTTGCGGGATTCGTGGTCGGCCTGCTCCTCACCCTTACCATCGAGGCCGCTGGGAACCTCATGTACCCTTGGCCGCCGGATCTCCAACCTGGTGACGTCGAGGCTCAGCGCGCCCACGTAGCCTCGCTGCCGCCGCCTGCACTCTTCGTCGTGCTGCTGGCCGGGGCCGTCGGGGCCATTGGCGGCGCGTGGGTCGCAGCACGCTTCGCCGGGCGGGCGCCGATGTTCCACGCGACAATCGTCGGCCTGTCGCTCTTCGCCATTGCGCTGACCAACATGTTGGTGCTCTCAGCGCATCCCGGCTGGTTCTGGGTGGCTTCGGTGGGTGTCTACGTCGTAGGCCCCTTCACGGGCGGCTGGCTCGCCACAGTACGGAGTAGCGAGGGGACTTTAGCCCCCTCCGACGCGGCCTGAAGGCCGCGCGCGACGTGCGGAACCGCGTAAGTAACGAGCCGCGTGCTCAACGGCTGCGCTCGATGGTCTGGTCGATACCCAACTTCTTGCGAAACCAGGCAATCGTGTCCGTCAGGCCTTTCTCCAGCGAGACGCCTGGCTCCCAGCCGAGAAGCGTGCGCGCCCGGCCGATGTCGGGCCGGCGCACCTTGGGGTCGTCTTCCGGCAGCGGCTTGTGAACGACCTCGCTGGATGAGCCGGTGAGACGAATGATGGTGCGAGCGAGCTCGTCGAGCGTGAGCTCGTGTGGGTTGCCGATGTTGACGGGGTCATTGACGTTCGATTCCATCAAGCGAACGATCCCGTCGACCAGGTCCGTGATGTAGCAGAAGCTTCGTGTTTGGGTGCCATCGCCGAACACGCTCAGCGACTCGCCCCGGAGGGCTTGACCGATGAACTCAGGCACCGCGCGGCCGTCGCTCACCCGCATGCGCGGCCCGTACGTGTTGAAGATCCGGACGATCTTCGTATCCAGCCCGTGGTAGCGATGATAGGCGACCGTCATCGCTTCGGCGAATCGTTTCGCTTCGTCGTACACGCCGCGCGGGCCGATCGGATTGACGTTGCCCCAGTAGGACTCCTTCTGCGGGTGCTCGCGCGGATCACCGTAGACTTCGGAGGTCGAGGCCAGCACGAACTTGGCCCCCTTCTCCTTCGCGAGGCCAAGCGCCTTGTGCGTCCCGAGGGCCCCGACCTTCAAGGTCTGGATTGGCAGCTGCAGGTAGTCGATCGGGCTCGCCGGGCTCGCCCAGTGGAGAACGTAGTCGACCGTCCCGCCGATGTAGATGTAATTCGTCACATCGTGCTTGATGAACTGGAAGTCGCGGTTGACCAAGTGCGCGATGTTGGCCACGTCTCCCGTGAGCAGGTTATCGATTCCGATCACCGCGTACCCACGTTCCAAGAGGGTTTCGGCAAGGTGGGAGCCGATGAATCCGGCGACGCCGGTGATGACGACCCGCGGCATTTAGGTCCTTGGTTCTTGGTTCTTGGTTCTTAGTTCGGCGACGGACAATGGTGGCTTGTCTTCAAGGCACCGGGGCGCCATCGATCGCACCTTCTCGGGCATCATGAGCGCACCAAGCACCAAGGACCAAGAACCTGTCAATGAGCGTGCCTGTGAAAGAAGCCACGAAACAGGGTCAGCCACATGATCTTGAGATCGAGCATGACCGACCAGTTTTGAATGTAGTAGAGATCGTACTCGATTCGTTTCTCGATGGACGTGTTCCCTCGCCAGCCGTTGACCTGTGCCCAGCCCGTGAGTCCGGCGCGCACCTTGTGGCGCAGCATGTACTGGGGAATCTGGTGCCTGAACTGCTCGACGAAATGCGGACGTTCCGGCCGTGGCCCCACGAGCGACATGTCCCCCTTCAAGACGTTCCAGAACTGCGGGAGCTCGTCGAGGTTCGTGCGACGAAGCAAGCGGCCCACGGGCGTGCAACGCGGGTCGTCTGCACTCGCCATCACCGGCCCGGTGAGCTGCTCTGCATCGTGGTACATCGACCGAAACTTCCACACGTGGAACGACCGACCGTCGAGCCCCATACGCTCCTGCCGGAACAGGGCGGGCCCAGACGAGGTGAGCTTGATCAGCAGTCCGACGAGGGCGATGGGGACGGAGAGCAGAACCAGGGCTGCGGCCGATAGCATCATATCGATCGCGCGCTTGAGCACGGCGTTGAAGCCCCGCAGAGGTGCGTCGTGGATATCGATGATCGGGATGCCATCGAGCTCCTCGAGGCGCGCTTTGAGCGAGATCATCTGCAGCAGGTCGGGCACGACCTTGATATCGACGATCTCGCGGTTGGCATGGTCGACGAGCTCCAGCATCCTGACGTGCTCGTCGAGCGGCAGCGCCACGTACAGCTGGTCGATCCGCTCGCGCTGAATGATGTCGGCCGTATCATCGAGCGTGCCGAGAAGCGGAAGGCCGCGGTAGCCCATGTGGTCATCGGCGGCTCGATCGTCCACGAAGCCGACCACCTTGAGGCCGAGCTCGCGGTGCTCGAGAGCCTTGTCCGCGACGAGGCGGCCCAGGTCGCCAGCGCCCGCAATCAACACCCGCTTGAGTCCAATGCCTCTCCGCCAGCGGCCCTCCATGACCTCGCGTACCGCCTCGCGTGAGAGATACGTCAGGCCAACCGTCAAGACGAGAAAGAAGCCCCACACGAGCTGCGACACCTCGAAGGCGCCACGATCCTTCAAGGCGTCGGAGACGTAATAGGCTTGGATGTACAGCGTAGAGACCACGCCGAGGACGACGGCCAGGATGGTGCCGACGAAGACGGCGAAGAAATCGTCGACACGGGACCGCCCGCGCCGCAAACGGTAGATGCCGTGCAGTTGGAACGACAGCGGCACCAGCAGCCCAATAATCGGCAGGATGCGGAGATACTGGGAAAACGGCGGGTGGCCCTTGGCGAGCGGGATGAGGCCGCTCTCGAACCGAATGAGATACGCGAGCACGAAGGCCGTCATCCCCAGGAGGGCGTCGGTTCCCACGTGAATCGCGATCAGCAGACGGTTCCAGCGCTTTACCATCGCACCTTGTCAATCGGGCTGTGAATCAGATCCAGGAGCACCGCGCGGAGCTCCTGGAAGAATCGACCGAGCGAAAACCGTTCGGCATGCCGCCGGATTCGGTCGGCGGCGAACTGTTGTTGCTCGAAGCGCGCCAGGCCTGCTGCAAAGCCGTCCACCGACGCATCTTCCGTCAGGATGCCGGTGACGCCGGACACCACGCTCTCGCGCGCCCCACCACGCCCCAACGCAACAACCGGCCGCCCACAGGCCTGTGCCTCGAGCGGCACGAGACCGAAATCCTCTTCCCCCGGTAACAGGACCGCGCGCGCACGCCGGTAGAGATCGCGCACGCCCTGGTCACTCAACCTGCCGACGAACTCCACCTGGCCACCGGCCAGAGCCTGCAGCCGAGGTAGCTCTGGACCCTCGCCAACGATCTTGAGCGATCTCCCCAGGCGCCGGCAGGCCTCGATTGCCACGTCGAGGCGCTTGTACGGCACGAGGGCCGAGACCACCAGGTAAAAGGCCTCGGGAGTGCGCCCGTCGGGCAGAAAGAAGCCGGTGTCGACCGGCGGATGCACAACAACCGCTCGCCGATTATAGTATCGGTAGATTCGTCCCGCAACATACTGGGAATTCGCCACATAGCGGTCCGGCCGTCCACTCGTGGCGCGATCCCAGCGCGCAAACGCCGCCAGGGCGAGCCGAAACAGTAGGCTCGCCGGCCCAGTCCGGCCGCGACCGAAGTATGCGGCGAACTGATCCCAGGCGTACCGGACGGGCGTGTGGCAATAGCAGAGGTGTCGCGCCCGGCCAGGAGCAACCACCGATTTCACCGCGCAGTGGCTCGAGCTGATCACCAGGTCGAAGCCGTCGAAGTCCCACTGCTCGACGGTCCAGGGAAACAGCGGCAGATACTGACGGTACCAGCGGGAGGCACGAGGCAGCCACTGTAGCGGGGAGGTGCGTGGCGGTAACTGTTCGATAGCAGCGGCCATGCTCCCGCGGCGGTGGACCAAGGTGAAGAGGGTCGCCTGTGGAAAGAGCCGGACCACGGCTTCGAGGAGGCGCTCACCGCCTCGCGTGCCGGTCAGCCAGTCGTGAACGATGGCCACACGCAGACCGCGGGTCTCGCGTTGCCAGGTCACTTCATCGACAGGAGTCACCTGCTCACTTGTCACGTTATTGACCTTGTCGCCCCTATCACCCGTCACCTCGTCACGTTGTTGACCTTGTCACCCCGTCACCTTGTCACCCCGTCACCTTGTCACCCTCACTACTCCCCGGCCACTTCGTCGTAAATCTCGCGCACGCGGCGGACCGATCGTTCCCACGAGTAGATCCGTGCCCGTGCCAAGCCGCGCGCGCGCAGCTCATGCCGCAGCTCACAGTCGGTCAGCACGCGTCTAATTGCATCCGCAATCGCTTGCGTATCGTGGGGATCGATGAGCAGGGCCGCATCGCCAACGACTTCGGGCAACGACGAGACATTCGAGGTAACGACAGGCGTGCCGCTCGCCATGGCCTCGAGCGGAGGCAGACCAAAGCCTTCGTACAGCGATGGAAACACGAAGACGCCCGCCAGCCGATACAGCACGGCAAGCGTGCTATCGGGCACGAATCCGAGGAAACGGACGTGCGTGTGCAGCTTGTTTCGGTGGACGGCCCGCCGCAGCGTCGTGTATTTGGAGATCTCATCGCCGATGACGAGGAGCTTGATGTGGTCGAGCCCGCCCCGATGCACGAGACCAAACGCTTCGATGAGTCGGCCGATGTTCTTGTGCGGCTTGACGTTGCCGGCATACAGCACGAAGGGGTCGTGGAGCTGGTAGCGCTCGCGCACGACGCGGATCTCCTCGTCGGTTGGCGGCGTGCCGAACCGATCGTCGATGGCATTGGGGATAACCGTCACTTTCTCGGCTGGCACGCGGCAATAGCGCAGGATGTCGTGCTTCGACGCTTCGGACACGGTGAGTATCCGACAGGCTGCTCGCGCGGCGGCCCACATGGAGGCGCGGGCGTAGCTATAGGCCAGCCGATTGGGCAGGTACTGCGGGAACATCAGGTGGATGCAGTCATGGATGGTGACCACTGACTTGCACCGGACCAGCGGCGGCAAGACGTAATGTGGTGTGTGGAATACGTCGACACGCTCGCGCCGCAGCTTGGCAGGCACGGCGAGCTGCTCACGGACCGAGTAAGGCCTGCTGGCTTCGACCACGGCACGAAAGTTTGGGCCCAGTTGTGCGGCGGCTACCCGGTCCTCTGGCCTGCAGAGGAGCACGTACTCGGTTTCGGCGTCGATCCGCGCCAGTTGACGCAGCATGTTTCGTACGTACGTGCCGATCCCGAAGTCGTGGAGCTTTCGGATGTCGATCGCGATGCGCACGGAACCATTATCAGTGATCAGTGTTCAGTGGCCAGTGATCAGCCGGCGGCTCGATGGAACGGGGGGTGCCGTCCGACCACAACCACGTAAGCTCGCACCTGCCCGAGGCCCACTGACCACTGGCCACTGACGACTGCTCTCCTCACACGTCGCGAAGCTGCCCCCGAAGCCACAAGTAGCCCTTCAGCGCAGGAACCCACGCGGGGTGATGCTTCTGATAGAAGGCAATCTGGCTGCGGCGATACGCGGTCATCGTGGCCGCCGGCGTCGCCCGGCCGGACCGCCCGCGCAGGTGCACGACTTCGACGCTTGGCACGAAGAGGATGCGGCCGCCGCCCGCACGCAGCGCCGCGCAGAAATCGACGTCCTCGCCGTACATGAAGAATCGGTCGTCCAGTAGCCCGGCAGCCTCCGCGGCCCGGCGTCGAACGAGCAAGCAGGCGCCGCTCACCCAGTCGGCGTACCGCCGCACCTTGGTCCGCTCTTGAAGTCGATGGCGAGCCCAGGCGGGCCCCGCCACTGACAGCCATCCGAGCGTCTTCTGGCGAAGCTCGTTCCAGGGGCTGACCATGCGGCCGAATGACAGCTCCGCCCAACCGGTCGTGTCGACCAGGCGTGGACCGGCGGCAACAGCCTGCGGATCCGACAGCAGCGCCTGGCACAGCGCGTCGATGGCTGCAGACGACACGATCGTGTCGCTATTGAGGAGCAGCACCAGATCACCTGTCGTTCTGCGGATTCCCTGGTTGGTGGCGCGCGCGAAGCCGACGTTCGTGTCGTTGCGAATCAGGCACGCCTCAGGCCACGCCGCAGCAACGAAGTCCGCGCTGCCATCGGCTGACGCGTTGTCGACAACGACGATCTGGTGGGGCGTGACTGGAGGATGTGCCCCAAGTGAAGCGAGGCAGCGCGCGAGATCGGCACGCGTATTGAAGCTCACGATCACAATGGCGACAGAGGTCACCTGGCAGCCTCTTCGAGCACCCTCAAGGTGGCGGCCGCGGTGGCCTCCCACCTGTATCGGCGCAGTACGTGCGGGGCCGCCTCCAAGATCGCCGTTCGTTGGTCGCCACCGGACAGCAGCCGTGCCATCACGCCCGCCACCTCCTCCTCGTGGTGGGGATCGACGAACGCGGCCGCATCACCATAGACCTCGCGTGCGACGGGCGTATCGGCGACAACGATCGGCATTCCCGCCGCAAGCGCTTCGAGCGGTGTCAAGCCGAATCCCTCGTATGTGGAGAGAAATGCAAAGATCGACGCTCGCGAGTAAAGCGCCGCCAACTCGTCCTCGCTGACATACGGCTTCCAGGTGATGTGCGCCGCGCGGCTGCTCTCGGCGATGCAGCGCGCGATCGGCTCGCGCGGATGTGAGCGATTCTCGCCGACGATCGCGAGGTGCGCGTCCGGCTGGGTGTCGACCAGACGACTGAACGCACGGATGAGCGCTGGCACGTTGCGGCGATTGAAGATTGAACCCACGTACAGCACGAGCGGCTCACGGCGTCCCGTGCCTTCCTCGGCGTGCGCTTTCGCGCCGAGACGGTGATCCACTGCCAAGGGGATCGTGGCAATGCGATCCGCTGGCACGCGCAGCCGCTGCGTGATTTCTCCTGCCGAAAACCGACTCATGGTGACGAGTCGCCGTGCGCGGCGTGCACTGAGCCTGGCCAGCAGCCGCCTGCGCAGGCCCTCGCGCCATCCGAACCATTCTGGATGTGCGACGAACGAGATGTCGTGTAGCGTCAACACCACGGGCACTCGTATGGCGAGTGGCGCGGAGTAGGCCGGGCAGAAGAGCACATCTGGGCGCTCATGTCGCACCGCGCGGGCCAAGTGATGCTGCTCCCAGAGCAGATTCGAGGTGCCTGGAAGCGCCCGCCATGCCACGGTCGCGCCGCCGGTGCCAATGATGGCCTCTCGAGACGAGGGCGCTGCCGTCGTGTAGAGCAGCAGCTCGTGCGCGCGGGCCGTGGGGCTGCGGGTCCAACCCGCAAGCAACTCTGCCAGGTAGCGCCCCACACCCGTCGGACGCTCGCTCAACTCCCGCGCGTCCACCGCAATGCGCATCACACCCTCGACCCTCGAGCCTCTCCGAGTCGGCGACGTGCACGCTCCGCCGCTGCCTCGTAGACCGCGCAATGCGCGCGTGCCGATGCTGCCCAAGTGAACTGCTGCGCGCGTAAGATTCCGCGCTGTCTGAGCGTTTCGAGCTGCGCTGGATGCTCGAGCAGCTCCGCCATCGCCGCGCTCAGGGCAGCGCTATCGGCAGCGTCGACGACGACGCCTGCATTACCCACGACCTCCGGAAGCGCACCACGGTTCGAGACGATCACCGGGACGCCGGCCGCCATTGCTTCAACGACGGGGAGGCCAAACCCTTCGTCCCAGGATGGCAGGACAAGCATCAGGGCATCCCGGTACAACGACGTGCGGCCGCTGTCCTCCACGTAACCCACATGTCTCGTTCGGCCCACCAGCGGCGGCCGCGCCAGCGCCTCCAGCCATGGCTGCGCCGCCGGTGTGGGAGCGCCGGCCAGGACGAGCTCTGGCACTGTCGGATGGCGCTCGACCAGCCGCGCGTATGCCTCCAGCAGCGTGCCAACATTCTTGCGTGGCTCCAGAGTGCCAACAAACAGGAGGTAGCCATGGGTCGGCACATGGTCCCGGGCTTGCCAGGGCGGCGCGCCGTGGGGGCACACCCCGACACGCTCTTCGGCGACGCCAAGGCGCTCCACCACCTGCCGTGCAACGGCACGTGACACGGTCACGATCGCGTCGGCGCGCTGCGCGTGCGCCCGGACGAGCGCCGGGTAATCGCGCCGAATCTCGTGACGCGTCCACTCCGGGTGTTCGAGAAAGGCGAGGTCGTGAATCGTCACAACACGCGCGGCTCGCTGCGACGGGAGCAGGAGTGGATGCGGTGCGTGCACCACATCGAACGCGCCACCCGTCAGCCACTCGACCGAGGGCCGCTCCAGCCGGTGCCAGAGAAAGTTCAGCAATCGCACCGGAACGGCGCGGTCGACGACGGCTGTGCCCGAGGGTGGTCGCACGACGACATGCCGCCATGAGCTCGAGAAGAGCGTGATGTCGTGGGTGCCCTCGTCGGCAAGGGCGCCTGCGAGCTGGTGCACGTACTCCCCGACCCCAGAGCGCTGTCGCAAGGCGGGACGATAGTCGAGAAGGATACGCACAGCGGTTGTGTATGCTAGCGTATTCGTTCGTGCGGTGAACTGTGGAGTGATTGCCCATGAAGATTGCGGTCGTCGGGACAGGGTACGTGGGACTGGTGGCAGGCGCCTGCTTTGCCGAGAACGGCAACGATGTCGTCTGTGTCGACAAAGATGAAGGAAAGATACGACAGCTCAGGCGTGGCAAGCTGCCCATCTACGAGCCTGGTCTCCAAGAGCTCGTCGACCGAAACACAGAGGAGAAGCGTCTGAGCTTCACGACGAACTTGCCTCGGGCCGTCCGGAGCTCGAGCCTGGTGTTCATTGCCGTCGGGACGCCTCAGGGGGAGGACGGGTCGGCCGATTTGCAGCACGTGCTCGCTGCGGCGCGCGAGATCGCCAAGGTGATGGACGGCTACAAGGTGATTGTCGACAAGAGCACCGTGCCGGTTGGGACCACCGCCCGCGTGCGGAAGGTCATGAGCGCCGAGACCAAACATCCCTTCAGCGTCGTGAGCAACCCGGAGTTCCTCAAGCAGGGCGCGGCGGTCGACGACTTCCTCAAGCCGGACCGCGTGGTGATAGGCGCCGACGACGATCGTGCCGCCGAACTCATGGTGGAGCTCTACGCCCCGTTTACCCGGACGGGTGCACCGGTCATGGTGATGGACTGTTCCAGCGCCGAGCTGTGCAAGTACGCGGCGAATGCAATGCTGGCGACGCGCATCTCCTTCATGAACGAGGTAGCGAACGTCTGTGAGCTGGTCGGCGCCAACGTGGACCAGGTACGGCGCGCGGTGGCATCGGACCGTCGCATTGGTGCGTCGTTCCTGTTTCCGGGCGTCGGGTACGGAGGGAGCTGCTTCCCAAAAGACGTCAAAGCGCTGGGGCGGTTTGCCGCGGACCACGGATACAAGTTCAAGATCCTCGAGGCCTGCGAGCAGGTGAACGAGCGCCAGAAGGAGCGCCTGGTGGACAAGATGGAGCAGCACTTCGGCGGGCTGAAACGCAAGGTCATCGGCGTCTGGGGACTGGCCTTCAAGCCGCGCACCGACGATATGCGGGAAGCGCCGGCCATCACGATCATCGAGCACTTACTCACGCGCGGCGCACGCGTCCAGGCGTATGACCCGGAGGCGCGCGAGGTGGCCCGCCGACACTTCGGCACGCGTATCACCTACGCCAGCCGCAGCTACGATGCCCTCAAGGGCGCGGACGCGCTGGCGCTCGTGACGGAGTGGAACGAGTTCCGCGAGCCGGACTTTGACCGCATGAAGAAGCTCATGCGATCGCCCGTCGTCTTCGATGGGCGGAACATCTACAAGCCTGAGCACCTCCGCGGGCTCGGCTTCACCTATTACTCGATCGGGAGGTAGCCGTGTCGACGGTTTTGGTGACCGGCGGCGCTGGGTACATCGGCAGCCATGCCGTGCTCGCGCTCGCACGTGCGGGCCGGCGCGTCATCGTATACGACGATCTATCGGCTGGTCATCGACAGGCGGTGACGCACGCACAGCGCGCCTCGGCCTCTGCGGGCGGGGGAGCCGTGGAGCTGGTGGTTGGCGCCATGCAGGAGACGGCGCGGCTGGCCGATCTCCTCGCCGAGCAGGAGGTGACCGCGGTCCTGCACTTCGCGGCCTGGCTCTCGGTGGGCGACTCGGTCAAAGACCCGGCTGGCTACTACCAGAACAACGTCGTGGGAACGCTCTCGGTGCTCACCGCCATGCAGCGCGCACAGGTCAAGCGGCTCATCTTTTCGTCGACCTGCGCAGTGTTCGGTGAGCCGAGAGAGACACCGATCGCTGAGCAGCATCCGCGGCATCCCGTGAACGCCTACGGCGAGTCCAAGCTCGCCGTCGAGCGCGCCCTGCCGCACTTCGAGCAGGCGTATGACATCCGTTGGACCGCCCTCCGGTACTTCAACGCCGCGGGCGCTGATCCCGGTGGTTGCCTTGGCGAAGATCATGATCCAGAGCAGCACCTCATCCCGCGCGCCATTGCGACAGCGCGAGGTGGCGAGCCGCTGGTCGTCTTCGGTGACGACTACCCGACGCCCGATGGCACCTGCCTGCGGGACTACGTCCACGTGAGCGACCTGGCCGACGCGCACCTGCGTGCGCTCGAAAGGCTGGAGTCGGGCGGGCGGTCGGGCGCCTACAATCTCGGCAACGGCCAGCCGCATTCTGTCCGAGAGGTGATTGCGACCGTCGAGCAGGTGACCGGAATGCCGGTGCCGGCACGGATCGGGCCGCGGCGCGCCGGGGATCCGGCCGCGCTCTACGCGGCCAACGGCAGCATCCAGCGAGACATGGGCTGGCAGCCGCGCTTTGCTGATCTTCACGCGATCGTCTCGGATGCGTGGCGCTGGCATGAGGCGCATCCGCACGGGTACGAAGAGTGAAATTCCAAAGGTGACTCATTTTCGTCGGCTGCTCGGTTATGCCCGCCCATACCGGTGGCGGATCCTGCTGGCGCTGGTCGCCATGCTGGCCTACGGCCTCGCATCTGGGGCCATCGTCTACCTCGTCAAGCCGATCTTCGATCAGGTGCTGCGGGATCGGTCGCAGCTCGGGCTGGTGGCGCTCGGTCTGATCGGTGCCTATCTCGTCAAGGGCCTGGGCGATTATCTGTCCGGCTACTTGATGACGCAAACGGGACAGCGGGTCGTCCGCGACCTCCGCAGTGTGCTGTTCAGCCATGTTATCGGCCAGTCCGCCGCGTTTTTCGCGCGCCGATCGACCGGTCAGCTTCTCTCGCGAGTGACGCACGACGTCACGCTCGTCCAGCGGGCGGTGTCGGAGACGGTTGGCGACCTGCTCAAGGAGTCGCTTGCTCTCCTCTTCTACGCGAGCCTGTTGTTCTATTGGGACGCACGCCTCGCGCTGGTGTGCATGACCGGCGCACCGCTGGTCGTCTATCCGTTGGTCCGTTTGGGTCAGCGTGTGCGCCGCATGACGCGGCGTAGCCAAGAAGAGCAGGAGCATCTATCGCACGTGGCCGCCGAGGCGTTTGCCGCACACCGGATCGTCAAGGCGTTTGGGGCCGAGGCGCACGAAGGGCGCCGATTTCGCGCCGCCTCAGACCAGCTCTATCGGACCGCGATGAAGGTCACCAGCGCCGTGCTGGCGCTGCCGCCTCTGATGGAGCTGCTGGGTGGCCTGGCGTTGGCCGGCGCCCTGTGGTACTTCAGCGGGCGCATCACAAGTGATCAGATGTCGATTGGGGAGTTCACAGCCTTCCTTACGGCGCTGTTCATGATGTATGCCCCGCTGAAGCGGCTCAGCCGGGTCAATGCGACATTGCAGCAAGCGATGGCGGCCGCAGGGCGAATCTTCGAGCTGCTGGACACGCACACGGAAGTGCAGGATCGGCCGGGTGCCGCTCCCATTGCCCCCCTGCGCTATGCGATTGAGTTCCGCGATGTGAGCTTCAACTACGGAGATCGTGACCGTCGTAAGGTGCTCGACGCGGTGTCGTTTACGGTGCGAGCAGGCGAGATGGTCGCGATCGTGGGTCTGAGCGGTGCCGGCAAGACGACGCTGGCGAATCTCATTCCGCGCTTCTATGACGTCACGGGTGGCGCGATCCTCATCGATGGCGTCGACATTCGCGACGCGACGTTGCGCTCGCTGCGCACGCAGATTGCGCTCGTGACACAGGACACGGTGCTCTTCGACGATACGATTGCGGCCAACATCGCGTATGGCGTGCCGGATGCATCGAGCGAGGCCATCGAGCGTGCCGCCCGCGCCGCACACGCGCACGAGTTCATCGTCGCGCTCCCCACGCAATACCGCGCGCATATCGGTGAGCGTGGCCAACGGCTCTCTGGCGGTCAGCGGCAACGCCTTGCCATTGCGCGCGCGCTCCTGAAAAACTCGCCAATCCTGATCCTGGACGAGGCCACCTCGTCACTCGACGCCGAGTCCGAGCTGCTGGTGCAGGACGCGTTGGCGAGGTTGATGCAGGACAGAACGTCGCTGGTGATTGCGCACCGGCTGTCGACGGTCCGCCGCGCCAACGCCATCATCGTGCTCGACCGGGGCATGGTGCGCGAGATCGGCCGTCACGATGACCTCGTGACCCGTCCGAATGGCATTTATGCGCGGCTCTATGCGCTCCAAGTGTTTGGCGGTCGGGAGGCACGGACGGTGGTCGGGGACAGGGTGAGGGGGTAGATGATCAAATCGATGACCGGATTTGCCTCCGTGACCAAGGAGGACGAGATTGCCACCGTGGCGGTCACGATACGCAGCGTGAACCATCGTCACCTCGACGTGCAGCTCCGGATGCCCTCGGCATTGCAGGGGCTCGAGGCCGCCTTGCGGGCGGTGGTTCAACGAAGCGTCGCGAGAGGGCGGGTAGACGTCACGATTGCGGCACAGCCACGCGGGATACGTCCGCCAAGCGTCGAGATCAACGAGCCGCTCGTGGAGGCACTGGCGGCCGCCATGGCCCGGCTGCGCGCCCGCCGCGTGATCGACGGGAGCTTGACGCCAGGAGACCTATTGCGACTGCCGCAGGCGGTCACGTTCCAGGATGCTCCCGAGACGGAAGACGAGCAACGGTTGTCGGCGCTCGTGGAGGTGACGGTTGGCGAAGCGCTGGTGGCGCTCGACACGATGCGTTGTCAGGAAGGAACGTATCTCCGCGCCGAGCTCGATGGTCGGCGAGCAGGCCTTGCCGAGACGGTCGACCGGATCGAAGGCGCAGCGCAGGCGGGTGCGGAAGGTCTGGAGGCGCGTCTCAGCGCGAGGCTCGAGGAGCTACGCTTGGATGGCGCGTCAGACCCGCAGCTCCTGGCGCAGGAGGTGGTTCGCCTCGTGGCCCGCTCCGATATTCAGGAGGAGCTCGTGCGCCTTCGGGCCCACGTGCAGCATTGGCAAACGCTCTCGGAGGGGCCGGACCCGTGCGGGCGGAAGCTGGATTTCCTGCTGCAGGAGATGAACCGAGAGGTGAATACGATAGGATCCAAGGCCGAAGGTCCGAACGTCTCGCAGCTCATCGTGCACGCCAAAGCCGAACTGGAGAAGATGCGGGAGCAGGTCCAGAATGTCGAGTGAGGCGCCCCACCGGCCGCGGTCGGGCGGCACGCTCTTCATCGTGTCGGCCCCGTCAGGGACAGGAAAGACCACCGTAGTCGAACGACTGGTGGAGGTCCTGGAAGGGGTCACGATCTCCCGCTCGTACACGTCACGGCCGGCTCGTGTCGGGGAAAGGGACGGGCTGGATTATAATTTTGTGAGCCGTGAGCGGTTCGAAGCCATGGTGGCCGGCGGCGAGTTCCTCGAATGGGCCGACGTGTTCGGTCATGTGTACGGCACGCGGCGAGAGGACACGGAACAGCTCATGGCGTCGGGCCAGGATGTCATCCTCGTGATTGACGTCCAGGGGGCGAAACAGCTGCGTCGTCAGACGTTGGACGCCGTCTCGGTGTTCGTTTTGCCGCCGTGCTACGAGGTGCTCGAGCAGCGTTTGCGTGGCCGGAGTCAAGACACCGAGGAGGCGATTCACCGCCGGCTCGACACGGCTCGCCGCGAGGTCGTGGAATACCACGACTACGACTACGTCATCGTCAACGACGATCTGGATACCTGCGTTCATGCACTGAGCGCGGTGATCGTCGCGGAGCGGGCGCGGAGCACGAACGTCGAGCCGATTGCGGAGGCCATCATTCGAACGTTTCCAGGGCTCACGGGCCGTCGCACTGGAACGGCGTGAGTCAGCGAGGGTTTGTAGCCCCCCTCGCACGCGCGGCTTCGCCACCGTCGGGTCCGCCGAAGCGCGAAGGCGGAAAGGCCGCGCGCTACGTACCAGGAAGGGTAGAAACTACTAATTGGAGTGACCGTGGAACAGATCCAGACCAAGGATGCAACCCCTGAGGCCGATCAAGCCGCCGTCGACAAGTGGCGACTGAGCGTGGATCGGAACCGAGTCCCGAACGCGTTCGAGTTCGTTGTGGTCGCGAGCGCGCGAGCCAAGCAGCTCCTGCAAGGCTGTCTTCCCAAGGTCGAGCCCAGCGCGAAGCCGGCACGCACCGCGCAGCGGGAGGTCCTCAGCGGCCTCGTGCACCGCGCGGCGCCCGCGCAGGAGCGAATGGAGACCGAGACGGAGACGTCGAGCACCTAACGCGTGCTGCCTTGACCACTGAGGCTGACCGCTGAGGCTGGCCGCTGAACCCTGACGCCTGCCCCTTGTCCTATGGCTCTGGTCGCACTCGGCGTGACCGGTGGAATCGGCGCCTATAAGGCCGTCGAGATTGCGCGTGGCCTCGGACGCCGGGGTCACGACGTGGCGGCGATTCTCACGCGGACGGCGCGGCGGTTCGTCGGTCCGGTGACGTTCGAGGCGATCACCCAGCGCCGTGTCATCACGAGCCAGTGGGCGCCGGGCATGAACGCTGACATCGAGCACATCGCGCTCGCCTCGTCTATCGATCTCCTGCTCATCGCACCAGCCACGGCGCACGTCATCGCAAAGTTCGCGCTCGGCCTCGCAGACGACTTCTTGTCCACGATGTACCTCGCGTCGCGGGCCCCAGTGTTGATGGCACCCGCCATGAACACGAACATGCTCGAGCACCCGGCCGTTCATGAGCACATCCGGACACTAGAAGCGCGTGGCGTCCTGTTCGTGGAGCCTGGCGAAGGGTTCCTGGCGTGCGGCTGGATCGGCAAGGGGCGACTGGCGGAGCCGGACGAGGTCGTCGAGGCCGTGGAGCGCGTGCTCGGCGGCGGCGACACCTGGCGCGGGCGTCGCGTGCTCGTGACGGCCGGTCCGACCTTCGAAGACCTCGATCCGGTGCGTTACGTGGGCAACCGCTCCAGCGGACGGATGGGCATGGCGATCGCCGCCGACGCCGCGCGTCGTGGCGCATCCGTGACGCTCGTGCTCGGACCCACGACGGTCCCGCCACCGCCCGGCGTCGAGGTTGTCCGTGTCCGCTCGGCCGGCGAGATGCACCGCGAGGTGCTGGGCCGCGCGCCCAGCGTGGAGGTGGTTGTCATGGCCGCTGCGGTCGCCGACTACACGCCCATCGAGGGCCCGGCCATCGACAAGATCACGAAGCGCGACGAGACCCTCACGCTGCGGCTGACGCGAACACCGGACATCCTTGCGGATGTCGGTCGCGCACGAGCCGGTCGGGACCTTCCCGTTCTCGTTGGCTTTGCGGCAGAGACAGGTGAGCTGGCGGAGAGAGCACGCGCCAAACTCGTCGGCAAGGGTGCCGACCTGATTGTGGCCAATGACGTCTCTCGTGCGGACGCCGGCTTCGACGCGGACACGAACGAGGTGACGCTGATCTCCACGGCGGGCAATGAGGAGCTGCCGTTACGACCAAAGCGTGATATCGCACACGAGATTCTCAATCGCGTCGACCGACTGCTTGCCGCCCGTGGCGAGCGAAGCCGATCCACCAGCGCTGGCACACCCGGTACGAGATAAGACACATATGCCGATCGATCCACGTCTGCGAGCCCAGCTCGAAGCCCATATCGAGTTCTTTGGGGAGCTCGGTGTCGCGGGGATCAGCAGCGATGCGGCATGGCGACAGCCGTTGGACAGTGCCCCGGAGGAGGGGAGCAAAACGGTACCGGAGGGTGACGCCTCGGTGGCCGTAGACGCGCCTCGTCTCACCGCCGTGGCAGCGCCCCCCGCCGCGTCATCGCTCTTCGACGCCGGTGCCGCGGATGCGCCGCAAGAGACACTCGAGGACGTCCGCCGCGACATCGGCGACTGCACGCGCTGTAAGCTTTGCGGGCTCGGGCGTAAGACCATCGTGTTTGGTGTGGGCAGTCCGACCGCAGATCTGATGTTCGCCGGCGAAGCGCCCGGCTACGACGAAGATGTGCAGGGCATCCCGTTCGTCGGCCGAGCCGGTCAGCTGCTGACGAAGATCATCGAAGCCATGGGATTGCGACGCGAGGACGTCTACATTGCAAACGTGATCAAGTGCCGTCCCCCCGAGAACCGCAACCCGGAGGCAGACGAGGTTCGCACGTGTGAGCCATTTCTCTTTCGACAGATCGACGTCATTCAGCCAAAAGTGATCGTCGCGCTGGGTACGTTCGCGGCACAGTGCCTCTTGAAGACGAACGCGCCGATCTCGAAGCTGCGCGGGCGACTCTTCCCGTATCGTGGTGCGCAGCTCGTGCCAACCTTTCATCCGGCGTATCTGTTGCGCAGCCCCGACAAGAAGCGCGACTGCTGGGAAGACATGAAGAAGGTGATGGCGCTCCTCGGTGAATCGCTGGAGTAAGCTGTCCAGGTGCGGTTCGTTCGTGTCGCTGTTCCGGTTCCTGGCCTCGACCTACTGACCTACTCCCTCCCGCCTTCGGTTTCCGCTCACGCAGGGGCGCGCGTGGTCGTGCCCGTCGGTCGCCGCCTGCTCACCGGCGTTGTCGTCAGTGGCCCGGACACGGCGTCCGAGAGTGATTTGCCCACCTCGATCGATGTTCGCTCGGTCGCTCGCGTTCTCGACCAAGAGGCGTTTCTGCCGCCCGAGGTGGTTCGTCTTGCACTGTGGGTCGCGGACTATTATCTGGCCGGGCCCGGCGAGGCGGTGGCGGCAGCCCTGCCGCCTCGCGCCAGCGCGAAGAGCGAGCCGTACCTCTCAATGACGTCGCTCGCCGAGACTGGAAGCACTGACAACGATGACGTCCAAGCTGCAGTCCTGAGGGCGCTCGCCGGAGGCCGACCGGTACCCCAGCGGCTCGTCATCGCTCGTGTGCGAAAGCTGCTCTCCGTTGGCGATGTCCTGTGGACTGATGACCCGCCGGCGGGACCATCGCGCGCGAGCCTCGAGCAGGCCATCCATCGGCTGGAGAAAGTGGGCGCCGTGACACGAGCACCGGACGTTGCACTCCGTGAATCAGCGTTCAAGCTCGTCACGATCGCGATACCGACGGCGATCGTCACCGAGGGCGCAACGAGTCGGCGGCTGGGACACAAGCAGCGTGAGGCATGCCGGCTGCTGGCGGAAGAGCGCGAGGGGCTCCCCGTTGCGAGCCTCGCAGAGCAGGGCATCTCTCGCGAGACGTTGCAGCGTCTCGAGCGGCTCGGCTTCATCCGCTGGGCCGAGCGGCGCGAGGAGCGCGATCCCTTTGCGGTAGAGGAGCTGGCTTCTGCTGCCGATGCGGCGGCGACCTTGGCGGTGGAGCTGACCGACGAGCAGGAGGCGACGCTCACGCGCTTGAAGACACAACTCTCACGCGGCGAGTTCGCGGTGGGCCTGTTGCACGGCGTCACCGGCAGCGGGAAGACACAGGTCTACCTACGGTTGGCCGACCATGTGCAGCGCCGCGGTCGCCAGGTGCTCGTCTTGGTTCCGGAGATCGCGCTGACCCCTGCCGTCGCCCTGCTCTTCCGGAGCGTGTTCGGTGATCGCGTGGCCGTTCAGCACAGCGGCCTCTCCGACGGAGAGCGCCACGATCAGTGGCATCGTATCCGGCGCGGCGACGTGGACATCGTCGTGGGGACGCGGTCCGCGGTGTTTGCGCCGTTGACGAGGCTGGGCCTTGTCGTCGTCGACGAGGAGCACGATACGTCGTACAAGCAGGAAGAGAGCCCCCGCTACCACGGCCGGGACGTGGCCATCATGCGCGCGCGTGACGCGGGAGCGCTCGTCGTGCTCGGGTCCGCCACGCCGGCGATGGAGACATACGAGAATGCGAGAAGGGGCCGCTATCACTTGCTCACCATGGCGCGGCGCGTCTTGGACCGTCCCCTGGCGGCAGTCCGGATTGTCAACATGCGGGACGAGTACGCCGAGCGCGGTCCGGAGATCGTGTTGAGCAGCGTGTTGGAGGCGTCGCTGGAAGAGCGGCTGGCGCGCGGCGAGCAAAGCATGGTCCTCCTCAATCGACGCGGCTATGCGCCCACGGTGTTCTGCCGCCAGTGCGGCCACACGCTCGAGTGCCCAGACTGTAGTGTCGCGCTCACGCTGCACCGCCGCGCCGAGCGGGCGCGTTGCCACTATTGCGACCACGCGACACGCGTGCCAAAAGCGTGTCCGGCGTGCGGCGGCCTCCTTCTCGAGTACGCCGGCGTCGGGACCGAGCGAGTGGAGCAGGAAATTGCCGGGCGATTCGCTGGGGTGCGCGTGGCGCGCGTCGACCGCGACACGATGACGCGACGCGGTGCGATGGTCGAGGTGCTTCGTCGCTTCAGACGGCGCGAGCTCGACGTGCTGGTGGGCACACAGATGATCGCCAAGGGTCACGACTTTCCGGCCGTGACGTTGGTCGGCGTGATCTCCGCGGACGTGGGGCTGGGGCTCGCCGACTTTCGCGCGGCGGAGCGAACGTTTCAGCTGCTCACGCAGGTGGCTGGGCGATCAGGGCGAGGTGACCAGGCCGGCGAAGCCATTGTCCAAACCCTCTTCCCAGAGCACTACAGCATCGAGCTGGCCAGCCGGCAGGACTACCTCGCCTTCTTCGAGCAGGAGATCGAGTACCGGCGGAAGCTCTACTATCCACCGCACGTCGCGCTCATCAATGTGGTCGTGCGAGCCGGGTCGCATGCGGAGGGATTGCGTGATGCCAACGACCTCATCGTGGGGCTGGGGGCGGATCGCCGGAGGTTCAGGGTCCTTGGGCCGGCGTCGGCGCCGCTCGAGCGCCTACGCGGGCAGTCTCGCGTCCAGTTCTTTCTAAAGGGGACCGAGCGCCGCGCGATGCGCGAGGCGGTCCGCACGGCCCTTGCAGCGCGACCGGATCTCCGCCGCCGCACGACGGTGGACGTCGACCCCTGGTCGATGCTGTAAGGGGAAACGGGGACAGCCCCCGTTTTCCACATGTCGAAAAACGAGGGCTGTCCCCGTTTTCATCCCCCCACCAGCTCTGTGGGACTGATCGGCGTGGGCGTGAAGCAGAGCACAAACATGAGGAGCGCTAAGAAAGCAATCCATTTCCGCCCGGGGTCGAGGGGCTCGTTCTCGTCGATCGTACGCGGGTGGCGGAAGCCCGAAAGCGCCATCAGGAGAATCAACAGACCAACCCAGAAGAACCAGCTCGGCGAGTAGAGGTACCCAAGTCCGAGTGCTGCGGCGAGGGAGAGAATGGAGACGATCGTCGAAGCGCGGCCAAACACGGCGTAAGAGACATGGCCGCCATCGAGCTGGCTGACGGGGACGAGGTTGAGGGCTGTTGCCAGGAGGCCGAGCCACGCGCCGAACACTACGGGATGCATGTTCACGGTCTGCCCATCGCCAAGAGCCCCAAAAATCCAGTCCGCGGCGAGCTGGAAGACGAAGGGCTCACCCAGCTCGACGATGTCAGGGCCGGACGGCATAGCGGTTACCTTGGACCAGCTCATCCCAAGCAGAAGCATCGGAATGGCGACCACGAAACCGGCAATGGGGCCCGCCACCGCAATGTCGAACAGCATCCGCTTGGTGGCAATCGGTTGGCGAATGCGGATGACCGCGCCAAACGTGCCGATCATGCTGGGCATCGGCAGATAGTAGGGGAGAGAGGCGTCGATCCCGTAGTAGCGACATGCGAAGTAGTGACCGAGCTCGTGCGCGGTGAGGATGCCAAGTGCGGCGAAGCTATACCACAGGCCGCCCACCATCATGGCGCCCAGACCGCTTCCAGCGGGAAGAGACTCCCGCCCAAAGTCGGTCAACCAGCCCTGGTACACGCCCGCGCCCGCCAACGATGTCGTCAAGACCGTCGCCAGAAAGAGCAAGATGTGAAGCCAGACACGGTTGCGAGCGCGTGGCCTCGGTGGCAGGGGCTGCCACTGGGCGCTCGATATGCCCTCTGGCGACGCACCTGGAACAGAGAGGCTGCGATCGTAGGGGTACGGTGGCAGATCGTCAGCCGGCAAAGAAATCGTCCTTAGGATTCGTCCGCACTCAGGGGATGTTCTGGAGCTCCTTGCCCGGCTTGAAGCGAATCGTCCGACCGGGCGGAATGCGGACTTCTTTGCCGGTGCGGGGGTTCCTCCCGATGCCGCGTTTGCGTGGCTTGACCTGGAACACGCCAAAGCCTCGCAGCTCTATGCGCTCGCCGCGCTGCATAGAGAGTCGCATCGCGTCGAAGACCGCGTCGACTGCCGCCTCGGCCTTGACCTTGGTAATATCAGCAACGCGCGAGACTTCGTTGACGATGTCCGCCTTAATCATCGATGTGCGAGCTCCCAAATGGCCTCCACTCCCACCTCCGCGAACCAGCTATGTCGGGATGTCGCCGTAGCGCTTGTCGCGAAGGCGGGCCCAGGGTCCGATGAGCTCGCCAGGGCGCCCGAGCGAAAACGAACATAGCCACCCAAGCCTTCGAACGAAGGACAGAGGCTCGTAACTAGCATAGGAAGAACCACTTAGCCTGTCAAGGCGGGCCTTTGGGCGGGATGGCATCCCAACCTGTGCAAGGCTACCGCCGCGACCGAAGAAAACTCTTGTGAAACGCACGGCGTCACTTCCCAGCGTGGTGCTCGTTGGCCGGCCCAACGTTGGCAAATCCACGCTCTTCAATCGGATTACCCGCACGCGGCGCGCGATTGTCACGCGTACGCCGGGAACGACACGCGATCTCCTGGCGCACGACGCGGAATGGGACGGCGTCCCGTTCAAACTGGTCGATACGGGAGGTATGTTCGGCCACAGTATGGATCCACTCCACGAGCTCGTCGTGCATCATGGCAGACGCGCCATTCAAGAAGCGGACGTCCTCGTCTTGGTGGTCGATGGCCGGGAGGGCGGGGTTGCCGCCGACGAGGAGATCTCTGCAGTACTGCGTCGTGCCTCCGCACCGACCATGATCGCCGTCAACAAGACAGATGACAAGCGCGCCCGGGGCGAGGCCGTTGAGTTCTACCGGTTTGGATTCGAGCCGGTCTTGGAGATTTCGGCTGAGCATGGAACCGGGGTTGCCGAACTGCTCGACGCAGTCGTCGGGCAGCTGCGCGGGCAGGGCCGGGCTCGCCCCGTACCGACACGAGAGGTCGAAGAGTCCGAGATTGCGGTGGCCATTGTCGGGCGTCCCAACGTCGGCAAGTCGTCGCTCGTGAATCGCCTGCTGCGCGAGGAGCGGGTGATGGTCAGTGAGATGCCGGGCACCACGCGCGACGCGATTGATGCTGTTCTTCGCTGGCACAAGCGGACCTTTCGTATCGTCGACACGGCGGGCATCCGTCGCCCGGGGCGTGTGGCGCGATCAGGTGAGATCGAGATGGTCAGCGTCTTGGTCGCGCGCCGAGCGATCGCGCGCGCCGATGTGGCGGTACTGCTCGTGGACGCCACCCAGGGGCCGGCCGATCAAGATGCGGCAATTGCGGGAGAAGCGGATCGGCTCGGCTGCGGTGTGATCCTTGCGGCGAACAAATGGGACCTCGTCAAAGACCGTGGTGCCGCTTTCGGGCGCACCTTCGACGAGGAGCTCCGGCGTGGGATGAAGTTCCTCGACTACGCGCCGGTCTTGCACATCTCAGCGGCAAGCGGCGAGCGGACGCCGCGCTTGCTGGAGATGATCGACCGCGTTGCGGCCGCGCGCCGCCACCGCGTGCCCACCGCAGATCTCAACCGCTGGGTCGCGGCCGTGACGTCTGTGCACCCGCCCGTCAGCCCAGGTAAGCGTGAGGTGAGGATCATGTACGCGGCGCAAACGGGCGTTGCGCCACCAACCTTCGTCTTCTTTACGAATGTCGCATCCTCATTCCACTTTTCCTATGAGCGCTTTCTCGTCAACGGTCTGCGTGACTCGTTCGGTTTCAGTGGCACGCCGATCAGGGTGGTGGTGCGCAAGAGAGGGGCGAGGGGCGAGGGATAAGGTTCGAGGTCCAAGGTTCGAGGTTTGAGCTTGGGTATCTCGATGCTCCCCGGGTGCTCGGACGTCAACCCGGAAGCTTCGTACACCCCCACCTTGAACCTCGAACCTCGAACTTCGAACCTGTTATACTCCGTCGTTGGACAATGGCGGATTTGGCCGAGTTTGTTATTCCGGACCGGCCCGCGTTCAAAGCGGGCGAAGTATGCGAGATCGCGAAGATTAAGCCGTACGTCCTGCGCACGTGGGAAAGCGAGTTTCCCGATCTAGGGCTCTCCAAGACGCCGGGGGGACCCCGCATCTATCGCCGCGCCGACGTCGAGCGGGTCGTGCGCATTCGGCAGCTCGTCTTTGGTGATGGCCTGACCTTGGCCGGCGCGCGACGCCAGCTCGAGCAGGAGCAGGCGCCGACGGCGCCCGATGTCGTGGACAGCGACGACATGTTGGCCATCGCGGCACAGGTCGAGGACCGTGCTCGGGCAGGCGTGCTCAAGGTCAAGGAGGGGCTTCGCTCGTTGCTCTCTCTGCTCGACGACTCTTCACCAATCCGTGCGAGCCAGGCCGGCCGCGAGGAGGAGCCCCAGGGGCGCGACTTCGAGCTTCAGGCGCCAGAGGCGCCCGTTGAGTCGTCTGAAGATCGTGTGCCGCTGCGCCGTCCCACACGTAACAAGCGCTCGCGTTGAGGTAGAATCACAGGATGCGCTTCGCGCGAGCGGGCGCTGCTCGGGGCGTGGCGCAGCCTGGTTAGCGCGCCAGTTTGGGGTACTGGAGGTCGGCGGTTCGAATCCGCCCGCCCCGACCACCTGTTCGTCGTCTCTATGTGCACAATGCGAGGCGAGAAAGGCAAGGGGTGAGCCTGCCTCTTGCGCTGCTTGTCTCGCATTTTCTACGTGAAGCGGGCGTTTCTCTGGCATGGCGAGCGCTGATGACGACTGCACGACGACGTTGGATAATGCGTAGCCTCTCCGCCATTGCGATTGGCATGATGGTGCTCGGAACGACAGCGTGCAGTGATGACGATGAATCGCCCACAGCGCCGGCGGACACCGGCATCGCGGGCGATTATCGACTGGCGATTCGCGCGTCTGGGACCTGTAGCCCTGACTTGGACGCGGGTCGCATACAGGAATTTGACGCGACCATCACCCAAAGCGGCACTGATGTCGCGGTGACCTTGAGCAGCAGGCAGGGCCTTCCAACCGAGGGTGCCTTCGAGGGGATCCTAGACGGCTCAACGATGCACGTGGAGGGCACGGTCAACGTAGTCCCGGACGGATCTCGGAGCTACGAAGCCTCCGGCACTCTGATCGGTAGCGTTGCCACTGCGGGCATCAACGGGCTCTTCGAGGGGACCATCAGGTATGGCGATGCCGCATGTAGCGCACTGAACCACGACTTTGGTTTTGTGCGCGACTAGCCCACTTAGCGTCGCCTTGCTAGAACGCGTTGTTACCTGAGCGGGCTTAGCATAGTGGTAATGCTCTGGCTTCCCAAGCCAGCTAGACGGGTTCGATTCCCGTAGCCCGCTCCAGCCAGCCTTCGCCGCCCTTTCGGGCGGCTTCGGCTACAGGCTCTTTGGGTCGGGCGCTACCGTCGCGAATCATTTAGGACCGCAGCATCGCGAGCACCTCGTCGCGGCGTTTGGCCATGACGTCAGGGGTCTTGGCTTCGAGGTTCAGGCGGAGTAGTGGCTCGGTGTTCGAGGGGCGTACGTTGAAATGCCAGTCGGGATACTCGATGGAGATCCCGTCCATGCTGTAGACCGTGGCATCCGTGTAGCGGCGTGCGATGTCACGAATCTTGGCCTCGGCCTGCGCTTGGCTCCGCAGCTTGATGCTGATCTCGCCCGACAAGAAATACTTCGCTCTCAGCGGCGCGACCAGATCGGTGAGGGTCTGATCGCGGCGCGCCATGAGCTCGAGCATGACCAGGGCTGGGATGAAGCCATTGTCGGCGTAGAAGTTATTGCGAAAGTAATAGTGGCCGCTGACCTCGCCGCCAAATATCGCATTCTCCTTCCGCATCCGATGCTTGATGAACGCATGGCCCACGCGATTCATCAGCGCCGTGCCGCCATACTTGGCCACGGTCTCCTTCACGGCGTAGCTCGCCCTGAGGTCGTAGACGATGGTTTGGCCAGGCTGTCTGTGCAGGAACGACTCGGCGATGAGCGCGGTGACGAAGTCACCCGGGATGAACTGCCCGGTGCCGTCGATGAAGAAGCAGCGATCGCCGTCGCCGTCCCACGCAATCCCGATATCGGCCCGATCCTGCGCCACGCGTGCCATGATGTCGCGCCGGTTCTCCTCGAGGAGCGGGTTCGCTTCATGGTTGGGAAACGTCCCGTCCACCTCCATGCAGAGGCCGACCACCTGGCAGGGGAGCCGTTCGAAAATCCGCGGAGCGACGAGGCCGGCGATGCCGTTGCCGGCGTCGAGCACGACACGAAACGGCGTGATGAGCGAGGCGTCGATGAACGTGAAGACGTGATCGAGATACGCGTCCATGATCTCGCGTCGCTCCAGACTCCCCTTGGACGCGTCGCTCGGCGGCAGCGTGCGCTCGAGCACCATCTCCTTGATGTCATCGATGCCCGCCTCGGCACTGAGCGGGAGCGCCTCCTTGCGCACCAGCTTCATGCCGTTGTACTCGCGTGGATTGTGCGACGCCGTGATCTCCGCGCCGCCATCGAGCTTGTCGCGGCAGACCGCGTAGTACAACATATCGGTCGCGATCATGCCGTAGTCGATGACGTCGCACCCCTGCTGCCGTGCGCCCTCGATGAACGCCTCGGCGAGAGCCGGCGATGAGAGCCGCATGTCTCGGCCCACACCGATGCGGCGCGCGGCAAGGTAGTACGCAAAGGCGCCACCGATATCGTGCGCTGCCGCCTCGTTGATCTGATCCGGGTAGAGCCCACGAATGTCGTAGGCCTTGAAGATCTCGGGAGCGACATCGTTTTGAGGCATCGTCTTAGAGCTGCGAAAAATCGGTCGCGACGGACTTGTCCCCGAGCACGGCACCAGGTCGGATCCGGACGCTCCGACCAATGTGGCAGTTGCGGCCCGCGACCGCGCCCTGCACGCTGGCGTCGGAGCCTATCCAGGAGCTCGACCAGATGATCGAATCGCCAATCTCGGCCCCGCCTTCGACATGGCACTGCCGTCCGAGCACCGTGTAGGGTCGGATGCGCGCGCCCGCCTTCACGACCGCGCCCTCGTCCAGAAAACACGGCCCTTCGATCTCGGCGCCCGCCTCGACCTTTGCCTGCGTCGCCCATACCGCGGGCCCGTTGGACGTCTCGTCGAACGGGGCGACCGAAAAGCGACCATCCATGATATCGCGGTGCACTTGGCGGTACTTCTCCGGCGTGCCGATATCGATCCAGTAGCCCTCGTAGATGTGCGCGACGAACGGCTCGCCGCGCTCGACCAGCGACGGGAAATATGCGCGCTCGATGGAGTAGGGCTCGTCGGCAGGGATACGGTCGAATGTCTCCGGCTCCAGCACGTAGATCCCGGCGTTGATGGTGTTGCAGGTGATCTCGTTCGGGTTCGGCTTCTCGAGGAACCGTTGAACGGCGCCGTCGGCGCTCGTTTCTACCAGCCCGTACGCCTCGGGGTTGGCAACCGGGGTCAAAACGATGGTCGCCTTGGCCCGCCGCTCCCGGTGCAGGCGAATCACGGCCGCGAGGTCGATGGCCGTCAGCACATCCCCGTTGAAGACCACCACGGTGTCGGTGGCATGCTGCGCCGCGAACTTGATCGCGCCGCCGGTCCCCAGCGGTGACGGCTCCACCGCGTACCGAATGCGGACGCCGTAGGCCGCACCGTCGCCGAAGATTTCCTCGATCCGGCGTGGCTGGTAGTTCAGGCTGAGCACCACCTCGCTGATCTCGGGAAGCTCCCGTACGCGATCGAGCTGATACGCGAGGAACGGTCGATTGAAGATCGGCACGATGGGCTTCGGTGTATGGAGTGTGAGTGGCCGCAAACGCGTGCCCTTGCCGCCCGCTAGCAGAATCGCCTTCATATCAACGCGCAATCATAACGGAAAAAGAGGCATACAATGATCGTCAGCGTATGAACCTGCCAAACGCCCTTTCGTTGGCACGCATCTTCCTCGTACCTCTGCTGGTCGTGGTGCTGCTGACGAAGTTCGAGGGGCGCGCGATCGTCGGCCTCCCCAAGGAGTATGTCGCCGCCGCCATCTTCCTGGTCGCATCGCTGACGGACTGGCTCGACGGTTATTTGGCGCGACGGCGGCAACAGGTCACCGCCCTCGGTCAATGGCTCGACCCGCTCGCGGACAAGCTGCTCATCACGGCTGCCCTCGTGTCGCTCGTCCAGATGGGCCGCGCCCCCGCCTGGATAGTGGCGGTGATCATCGGCCGCGAGCTTGCCGTCACCGGCCTCCGGAGCGTGGCTCAGACACGTGGACAGAGCATGCCCGCCTCACCGCTCGGCAAGCTCAAGATGACGACGCAGGTCGTCGCTATCCTGTTGCTCATCCTTGGCGCCGACTACCTGGGCTCGCTCGCGTTCCTCGGCACCGTGGCGCTGTGGGCCGTGCTCGCATTCGCGATCTGGTCCGCAGTCGACTACTATGTCGCGTTCAGTCGCGGCGTGCCCGCGCCCGCTCTCGACAGGGCCTCAGAGCCCCACCTTTATCGGTCCGAGCCGCATGGTCGGGCGCGCTCGCCGAACGCGCCGTGGTAGGGGAGGGCGGCGCCTCGCCCCATGCGCCCTGCTTGTTACGACGGCTTGAGGTTTGCCTCCATTGACGACTTCAGTTGCGCGGCCAGCTCCTTGGCCCTCCCCAGATATTCGCTGGTCTCGAACTCCTTTTGCAGCCTGTCCAGTAACGGCAACGCCTCCGCCTGCTGCTTGACTCGAATCAGTGCCCGCGCGAGGTAATAGTAGACCGCGTCACGATACGTATACCGCGGGTCGTCGTCGAGGACCTCACGAAATCGCGTAATCGCTCCCGGATACCACTGCTGCCGGAAGTAGAAGAGGCCAACGCGGTAGATGGACTCGCTCAGGCGGTCCCGCGCTTCACGGTATTCTTCCTGGGCCGCGGCCGTGATCTTGCTGTTGGGCCAACGCTTGAAGAGCGTTTCGAACTGCTGGATCGCTAGCCTCGTCTCGGTTT